>JBFMEJ010000270.1:0-3129 GCA_040753275.1 Bacillota bacterium | reverse complement strand
AAGTGTTATTTGCGCGTTTCGCGCTGCCGGTTCGCTTGCCGCGGCTGCGCTGTGTCTGGTTACCGACCCTCCGCATATGTCGCTCGCCCGGACAAATTCCAGCCCTCATTTTTATGATTATATGGAGAGAGCGAGTGTTCTCATGGGAAACTCCCTCTACATCTCTGTGCCTTTGGGCCTTACGTTCTCAGCAAGTCCGCCACGAAAGGCGGCAGAGTAAAAGCGCTGCGGTGCACGGCGGGGCTGTAATAACGCGTGCCCAATTCGGGGAGGCCGGCCGCCTCCACCTGCAGGGGGTCGTATTTTTTACTGCCCAGCGTGAAGGTCCACAGGCCTCCCGGGTAAGTCGGAACACAGGCCAGGTAAAGCCTGGCTACCGGAAAGATGCCGGCAATATCCTTAAAGACGCGCGCGATCAAATCGCCGTTGAAAAAGGGGGACTCGGTTTGAGCTACAAAAAGCCCGTCCGCGGTCAGGGCTTCAAAAACGTCCCGGTAAAAGGCGGCGCCGAACAATCCTTCCGCCGGACCGACGGGATCGGTAGAATCAACGATGATCAGGTCGTAAACGCCCCGGTGTTCCCGCACGTGCTTGATCCCGTCGTCAATAATTAACTCCACCCGCGGATCATCCAGAGCGCAGCTAATCTCCGGCAAAAACCGCTTCGCCGCCTCGATTACCCGCCCGTCAATCTCCACCAGGGTCGCTTTTTCCACCGCGCGGTGTTTTAAAATTTCCCGGATTGTGCCTCCGTCCCCGCCTCCGATGACCAGCACCCGGCGCGGCGATGGGTGGGTATTTAAGCCGACGTGGGTGATCATTTCGTGGTAGACGAATTCATCATTGACGGTGGTCTGGATGACATCGTCCAGCACCAGCATCCGGCCAAACTGCACGGTATCATAAACGGCCAGTTCCTGAAAAGGGGTCTTTTCGTAGTGCAACACTGTTTTTATCCGGCAGCTCAACGCCATATCCGGGGTCTGCAGTTCCGTAAACCAGAGATTCATCCTTCTCCCCTTCTTTCAATACCACATAGGCACTGCGGCCAAAGCGCAGCCAATTTTTTCTACCTTATGTTCGACCGAAGCAATTTTCATGTCGGCTAATTCAAGTTTCCGGACGGCAAAAGCTTCCGCAAGCATTTTTTGGATCTGGTCCCGCGCCTGGGTTTGCGGGCAGCGGCCGGCAAATTCCATAATCACCCCGAAAGAATTCAAAGCGACGCCGACGCCTACCGCAGCGGAAATTAACTCGCCGGGAGTTTCGCTGATAATATACCCGTAAGCAACCGGCACCAGCGACCCTTCCGGAATAACCAGCCCGGGGCAGTACTGGGCGCCCGGCGGCAGAATGCTGCTGACCCGGACCAGGTTAAGATTGCCGATTTTACCGGCCAGCAAAGCCCGGTCAAAGGCCGTTAAAGGAGTATTTCCCTCGGCGCAGGCCGCCGTAAGAAAATATTTTTGGGGGGTGGGCAGCATTGGGTTCCCTCCTTAAAGAAAATAGGGGTTAGGGATTAAGGATTAAGGGTAAATACTTTTAAATTATTTTCATTACCTTCCCTTACTTTATGAGGGGAACAACCGCTTCCTCTGGAAGCTCCTTTGTTTTTTCGCCGAAGCAATAAATTAATTATAGCAAAGAATTTTAAAAAGTGAAGTCCAAAATATTTTTACCACATTTTACTAGTATAGGTAATTGCCCGGTGGGAAATTCTATAAAAGAATGTTTTGCAAGCACATTTAATAAGGAGGGTCTTGCTATGGCAAAAACCGTAATCAGTACATTTAACTCGCGGGATTCGGCTGAACGGGCGGTAAGCGACTTAAGGAGCAAAGGATTCGATCGCGAAATTTCCATTGTGGCCAAAGACGACCAGCGCGCCCAGGAACGGCGCAGGGATGACAACGCCTTAAACATGGGCGGCGACCCCGTCTTTGACGGAACCACCACCGGCGGTGTGCTGGGCGGCCTCGCCGGGCTGGCCGCCGGCGCCGGCGCGCTGGCCATCCCCGGCATCGGCCCGATCATTGCCGCCGGCCCGATTGCCGGCCTGCTTTCCGGCGCCGCCTCCGGCGGCATCGCCGGCGGCCTGCTCGACTGGGGCATTCCCGCCGAGCGCGGCCGTTACTATGAAGAACGGGTGAAGCAGGGGAATATCCTGGTTTCCGTGCGCACGGACGACAAAAAGGCCAACGACGCCGCCAACGTTCTACGCAGCTATGGTTCACAGGACGTAGAAATCCACTAGTTTCCAGCGGCTTGGTTTTTTAAAGCCGTTCCCAATGGCAGGGTGCCCGTTTTGGTTTTTGCCCTGCCATTTGAGAAGTGGGAGGTGAGAAGTTGGAGGTGGGATTTAAAATTCCCACTTCTAACCTCTCGCCTCTCACCTCTCAATTACCTGGTGCGCTCCGCAGCACAGCAAGCTGATATCCGGCCGGCTCCGGCACTCACCGGGACACAGGGGGGCTTTGTTGATATCTCGTGCCATATGCGAGGAATTCCGCCTGGTGAGAATGCGTGGTATCAGTGAGTACCGGGAGCGAGCCGGACATTCCAGCCCGATGATCTTATTTTCGAGGGGGGAGGAAAAGTTTAATTGATTGACGAATGTATCCATTAATTACCATATCAGGAAGGGGCAGGCCGGATGAAAAAGGGGTTGCTCGTGATTGTCTTCTTTTTTACCCTTTATGTTTCCTTTGGGCAAAGCTTTTTCGGGATCTTCACAACCAAAAAGGACGACCAGTTAGTGTATCTCTGCCAGGATGCATGGCAAACCCTGGATCCCGCCCAGGCCCATGACTACGCTTCCCTTAAAGTGATCGCAAACATCTACGAAGGCCTGGTCAAATTTAAGCCGGGTACTTTTGAGGTGGAACCCTGCCTGGCCACCAGCTGGGAAACCTCCAAAGACGGGCTGCGCTGGACGTTTAAACTCCGGCCGGGGGTCGTTTTTCACGATGGCACGCCGTTTAACGCCGACGCTGTCAAAGCCAGTTTCGACCGGCAAAGCAGGCAAAAGGAAGCGCCGGGAAATTTTTCGCTGGTTTATGGAATGGTAGACTCGGTCCAGGTAATCGATCCCCTGACCGTATGTTTTCACCTGAAATTCCCCTACGCGCC
>JBFMEJ010000269.1:0-3143 GCA_040753275.1 Bacillota bacterium | reverse complement strand
CGGCCAATTCCGGCACCACCATGCGCCTGCTGGCCGGAATCCTGGCCGGTTTGCCTTTTTTTAGCGTCTTAAGCGGCGACCAGTCCCTCCGGCGCCGGCCCATGCGCCGGATTACCGGGCCCCTGCGGGAAATGGGCGCCGGAATCTGGGGGCGCCGGGGCGGGGAATTTGCCCCCCTGGCCATCCGGGGCGGCGGCCTGCATGGCATTTATTACCAGCTCCCGGTGGCCAGCGCCCAGGTTAAGTCGGCCCTCCTGCTGGCCGGCCTGTTTGCCCGGGAGGAGACCACGGTTGCCGAGCCGGTCCCTTCCCGGGACCACACGGAGCGCCTCTTGAAATATTTCGGCGCCGAAATTAAAATTACCGGCAACACCATTTCCATTCCAGGCGGACAGCGGCTCTCGGGGCGGCCGGTAAAAATTTCCGGCGACATTTCCGCGGCCGCCTTTTTTCTGGTGGCCGGGGCGTGCACGCCGGACTCCGAACTGTTCATCCCCGGGGTGGGCGTAAATCCCACGCGCACCGGTATTCTGGACGTCTTAAAGCAAATGGGGGCCGACCTGGAGGAGCTGAACCGGCGGGAAATCAACGGGGAGCCGGTGGCCGACCTGCGGGTCCGGAGTTCGCCGTTGAAAGGCACGGTGATTGCCGGGGAGTTAATCCCCCGCCTGATCGACGAAATTCCCGTTCTGGCCGTGGCGGCCGCCGTAGCGGAGGGCGAGACGGTGATCCGGGATGCGGCCGAGTTAAAAGTGAAGGAAAGTGACCGTCTGGCCGCTTTGGCCGCTGAATTGCGGAAATTTAACGCTGATCTCGAAGAGCTCCCCGATGGGCTGATCATCCGGGGCGGGCGCCCGCTGCGGGGGGCCGTTTGCTGCAGCCATGGAGACCACCGCATGGCCATGGCCCTGACCGTGGCCGGTCTGACGGCCCGGGGACGGACGGTGGTGAAAGACGCCGGCTGCGTGGCCGTTTCCTTTCCCCGTTTTTACGACGTATTAAATTCCCTGCGGGAAAAATAATAAGTAAGTTGATCACTTCCAAAGGCCCAAAGGAATAGAGGAACAAAGGGGCAAAGGTAAAGAGGAGCAAAAAATAAGGATCGAGGGATGACAGAAACGGTAATTTGCGATAAAATAAATGAGGTTAAAAAGGGAAACGGGCAGCAATGTCGAAAAAGATTTATATAACCATTGACGGACCTGCCGGGGCTGGAAAAAGCACCGTGGCCAGGATGCTGGCCCGGCGCCTTGGTTTTCAATACATTGATACGGGTGCCATGTACCGGGCGGTTGCCTTAAAGGCCCTGCGCACCGGAGTGGACCTTAACGACGAGGCGGCCCTGGCCGAACTGGCGGCCTCCGCGGAGATCAAGCTGGCAGATGGTCCCGGGGGATCTATCCGGGTCTTTTTAGACGGGGAAGACGTAACCCGCGCGATCAGGTCTTTGGAAGTAACCAAAAACGTTTCCCTGGTGGCCCGCGCCGCCGGTGTGCGGAATGAACTGGTGCGCCGGCAAAGGAAAATGGCCGGCGCCGGCGAAAACACCGGTACCGGCACCGGTACTGAAACCGGCCCCCGCGGCGTGGTGATGGAGGGCCGGGACGCCGGGACGGTCATTTTGCCCGAGGCGCAGTTTAAATTTTTTTTAACCGCTTCCGCCGAAGAGAGGGCCCGGAGGCGGCAGAAAGACTTGCAAGACGAGGGCCGGGAGGTGCCGCTGGTCCGGTTGAAAAGGGAAATTGAAGAGCGCGACCGTCTGGACAGTTCCCGGGAAGTTGCTCCTTTGCGGCCGGCGCAAGATGCGCAGGTGATTGACTGCTCCCGGCTCTCCGCTGCGCAGGTGGTGGAGATGATTGCCAGCCGGGTCGGGGGGAAAACGGGTTAATGTTTTACCGTTTTGCCTGGGCCTTTTGCCGGGTTGTGCTGCGCATCTTGCGCCGCTGGCAGGTTTCCGGGCTGGAGAACGTCCCGCCGGGCGGCGGTCTGGTTGTGGCGAGCAACCACGTCAGCTACTGGGACCCCGTGGCGGTGGGTTGTGCTCTGCCGCGGAAGGTATTTTTTATGGCCAAGGCCGAGTTGTTTGCGATTCCGGTGCTCGGCCCGGTGATTTCCAGGCTGGGCGCCTTTCCAGTCTACCGTTCCGGCTCCGACGCCCGGGCGATCAAAAAGGCCCTCCAGCTTCTCCGCCAGGGCCAGGTGGTCGGTATTTTTCCGGAAGGCACCCGGAGCCACACCGGTGAGCTGTTGCCTCCGCACGTGGGAGCGGCGATGCTGGCCTTGCACGGGGGGGTGCCCGTGCTGCCGGTGGCGGTAATCGGCACCCGGGGGGTTTTCGGCAAGGTAAAGGTGTTGATTGGCAAACCCCTGGAGTTTTCCCGCGCCGGAAAAAACAAGGAGCAATACCAGACGGTGGCTGCCGCCGTGATGCGGGAAATTGCCAGTTTAATCGATAAAGCGCGGTGATTGGTGTTGAAGGTAGTGGTGGGCAGGGGCGCAGGTTTTTGTTTTGGCGTGACTCGCGCCGTGGAGCTGGCCAAAGAGAGCGCCCGCAAGCAAGAAGTTTATACTTTGGGGCCGCTGATTCATAACCCGCAGGTAGTCAAAGAGCTGGAAAAAGAAGGGGTAAAAAAAATAACCCGGCTGGAGGAGGCTCCCCCGGGGGCGACGGTGATTATTCCCGCTCACGGGGTAGGGCCGGAAGTGCTGGCCCTGATGAAAGAAAAGGGCCTCAACATTGTGGATGCCACCTGTCCGTTTGTGCGCAAGGCGCAGGATCGGGCCAGTGAACTAAGCGCCCGGGGGGATCAGGTGATCATCGTCGGTGATCGCGAGCATCCGGAAGTAAAGGGGATCATGGGCTGTACACAAGGGCGGGCCGTAGTAGTGGAAGGGCCGGACGACGCGGAGTCTCTTCCCTGGATGCCGAAAGTGGCCGTTTTAGCTCAGACAACGCAGCCCTTGGCCAACTTCCAGGCGGTCGTGGATGTTCTCCGGAAGAAGGCTGGTCAACTGGAAGTATACAATACAATCTGCCACGCCACCAGCTTGCGGCAGGAAGCTGCTTTGAAGCTGGCCCGGGAAGTGGAAGTCATGGTCGTGGTGGGGGGCGCAAACAGCGCCAATACCCGGAGACTGGCGGA
>JBFMEJ010000268.1:0-3166 GCA_040753275.1 Bacillota bacterium | reverse complement strand
AGTTCGGCTTCTTCGTCAACGGGAACCACCTTTCCGGCCTGCACGTCCCGCCATAAAGGGGTGCCTTCTTCCAGCTGCAAACCGTAAGTGGAAACGTGGCTGGGCCGGAGGTCCAGAATCCGTTTTAAACATTCCTCCCAATCCGCCGGCGTCTGGCCGGGAACGCCAAAAATTAAATCGAGATTTAGATTGGTAAACCCGGCTTCCCGGGCCATCCGCACAGCTTCCTGGGCCTGCTCAAAAGTATGCACCCGGCCTAAAAGTTTGAGCAGCCGCTCCTGAACGGCCTGCACGCCAAGGCTCAACCGGTTTACGCCCGCCTCCCGGAGAGCGGCGAGCTTTGCCCCGTCCACCGTGCCGGGGTTGGCTTCCACCGTTATTTCCGCCCCCGGCAGAACAAAAAAGCAACGCCGGCAGCTTCCCAGGATCGCGGCCAGGGCTGGCGCCGGCAAACAGGTTGGCGTCCCTCCCCCCAGGTAGATCGTTTCCACTTCTTTTGCTTCCGGGGGGAGGGACGCGCTGACCAGTTCCATTTCTTTTATTAAGGCGTTCAGGTAAGCACCCGCGTCTTTTTCGTTGTACGGATAAGAAATAAAATCGCAATAATTACATTTTTTCAGGCAAAAGGGGACGTGGATGTATAAACCGATGGACATAAAACATTCACATTCTTCCAGTGCGTTTGTTCAGTCGTCCGGGAACGCCCTGTTTTTGCCGGAACAATGGGGGTCAAGGGCGCCAAGGCACGAAGGCACAAAGATGAGCGCTACTGGCCGCTCGCCGCTTTTAGCAGGTGACGGGCTACCTTTCCCGTCGGGGTTTTGGGAAGTTCGCAAAACTCGACCCTCATGGATACATCCATTTTTTGGGTCATTTGAGCACAAAGCGCTTCTTTTTCCACGGCGCATTTTCCGTCTAACTGGACAAAGGCGATAAATTCTTTTTCGCCGCCGGGCAACTCTTCAATTAAGACAGCACATGCTTCCACTCCGGGAAACTCATTAAGCGCCTTTTCCATGTCCCGCACTTTAATTACATCTTCCAGGCTGATGTTTACTTCGCCCATTCCCCCGGCTCCCCTTTCCTCAAGCGGACTTTTTACCTTATCTTATACCGCAGCGCAAGCAGATGTCAATTACCATTAAATTTTACGCCAGTTCCACCACCGTCACCCCGGCCCCGCCTTCACCGTGTTCACCCAGGCGGAAGGACTTCACCCGCCGGTCGGTTTTCAGCTGCTCCTGGATTGCCGTGCGCAGGGCGCCCGTGCCTTTGCCGTGAATCAGGTAGACCCGGGGGAGCCCGGCCAGGACGGCGCCGTCTAAATATTTCTCCACCTCCAGCAGGGCCTCCCCGGCCCGCCGGCCGCGCAAATCCAGGTTGACGGAGATGTCTTTGGCCTTGCCCGCCGCCAGGCCGGCGCTCCCGGGCCTCTCGCCGGGTTTCCCGGCCGCCGCCGGTTCCCGGCGAATAATGCGCATTTCCTTCAGGGGAAGAGTAAGTTTGATCGCCCCCACCTGCACCTGGGCCTGGCCGTCTCCGGCCGGCGCTACCACCCAGCCGGTCTGGTTAAACCCGGGGAGGTATACTTCCTGGCCGGCCCTGACCTCCGCAGGAACCTCACCCTCTCCTTTTTCCGCCGGGAACTCAGGATCAGGAATCTTCTCCGCAGCGTGCCGGATTTTCCGCCTGGCCTCCAGAATTGCTTTCTCCCTTTCGGCCTGCGCTTCTTCGTTTGCCCGCGCGCGCATTTCCCGGACAATTTCCTCCACTTCCCGCCGGGCCTGCCGCACCAGGTACTGGGCTTCCTGGGCGGCTTTTTTTAAAATTTCCTGCCGGCGCGCCAGAAGATCTTTTTCCATCTCCAAGTAGCGCTCTTTTAGCTGCCGGGCTTCCTCTTTCAAACGGCCGGCTTCTTCCCTGTCCTGAGCAGCCAGCTGCCGGTTGCGCTCCAGCTCCTGGAGCAAATCCGCCAGGGCAGCCTGTTCTTTGCTTAAAAATTCCCTGGCCCGGGCGATCAGCGCCGCATCCACCCCGAGGCGCAGAGCGATGGCAAAAGCCTGGCTGCCGCCGGGCCGGCCCGTCAACAGGCGGTAGGTGGGCTGAAGCGTAACAGCGTCAAATTCCACGCAGGCGTTCTCCATTCCCTGCCGGCCGTGGGCAAACTCTTTCAACTCGCTGTAGTGGGTGGTGGCAATGGTCTTCGCTCCTTTGCCCTGCAGCCTTTCCAAAATGGCCCGGGCCAGGGCCGCCCCCTCGACGGGATCGGTGCCGGCGCCCAGTTCATCCAAAAGAACCAGGCTCCCCGCATCGGCTTCTGCTAAGATCTGCACAATGTTCCCCATGTGCGCGGAAAAAGTGCTCAGGCTCTGCTCAATGCTTTGCTCGTCGCCGATATCGGCAAACACGCGCCCAAAAACACCCAGCCGGGCGCCGGCGGCGGGAACGTGCAATCCGGATTGGGCCATCAGCACCAGCAGACCCGCCGTTTTCAGGGCGACGGTTTTCCCGCCGGTGTTCGGCCCGGTAATAATCAGGGTATCAAAATCCTCCCCCAAACGCACGTCGATGGGCACCACACCACCGGTGAGCAAAGGGTGGCGGGCCTTCCGGAAATGGAAAAAGGGCCGGCCGGGAGCAATCTCCGGCTCCTCCGCGTCCAGCGCCTGGCTGTAGCGGGCTTTGGCCAGAATAAAATCGATCCGGCCGAGGCAGTCCAGGGAAACGGCAAGTTCTTCCGCTGCAGCGGCCACCTGGGCCGAGAGGGCGGCCAGAATTTTATCGATCTCCTGCCTTTCGGCCGCCTGCAGCCGGCGGATTTCGTTGTTTGTCTCCACTGCAGCCATCGGTTCGATAAAGAGCGTCGCCCCGCTGGCCGACTGATCGTGAACGATCCCCGGTACCTGGGCGCGGAACTCCTGCTTGACGGGAATCACGTAGCGCCCCTCCCGCATCGTTACCAGCGGTTCCTGCAGGTATTTCTGGATGCCCGGCGACCGGATCAGGTGCTCCAGCTGCTCCTTGATCTCCTGCTGCAGCCCGGCCAGCCGGCGCCTGATCCCGGCCAGCGCGGGCGAAGCGTGGTCGGAAACTTCCGGTCCGGGGAGAATGGCTGCGAAAATATTTTTCTCTAAAGTTGCGAAATTGCCGATGGCGGAGCCAATCT
>JBFMEJ010000267.1:0-3170 GCA_040753275.1 Bacillota bacterium | reverse complement strand
GTGATAATATTTTATTTTTATTATTCCTCTTTGTCAACAGTTTTTTTTAAAATCTTTTGGGAAATTATTAGCAGGTTTTTGTTTTTTCCCCGGATCGGGTAAATCCGGCATGGAAGTAAAAACGCCGCGGCAAAAAACCGCGGCGGGGGGACAGGGATCTTCAGGGCGGATCACGGGCGGGCCGGTACAGTTTACCATGATTCGGTTCCTTCCAAGAGAGCGGTTTATCCGGGACCGAAAACCATGCGCCGCTACTTATTTGGCGACCAGATTCCAGTTGGGGGCGATGGGAACGCTGGTGTCGGCGTGGCCGAGGATGCTTTCCTGTTTTTGGCCCTCCAGCAGGAACTGAACCTGTTTAATTTCCTGCAGCCTGGCCAAAGAGTTAACCACGGAATAGAGCGTCATGCTTTCGCCGGCCGTTCCGCCGGAATGTTTGGACTGAAATTCTTTCGAAAAGTTGACGTAGGCCACGCCGTCCTGAACTGTTAAGGTTAATAAACGTTCCCGCCGCCTAAAAAGAAAAAACCCCATCTTTTTAGGGGCAGTGAGGGTGATTAAATAAATGTTGGCGAGCATAATTGGGTTGGCGATGAGCGCTTAAGCGAGGGCGGGATTTAATTCCGGTAGTCTGCCGTGTTGCTTTGGCAAGGTTCATCAAATAGCGCCAGTAAATCCCCGGCCCTGACGATGCCTACCATTTTACCGTTTTCAAAAACCGGCACGGAACTTACTTTTCCCTTCAGCATGGTTTCGAGGGCTTTGTCCGCCGGATCGCAGGCATTTACGCTGACCATTTCAAAGCGTGCGATTTCCTGGACGTAAGGGTAAATTCCGGCGGAGAAGACACATTCTTTTTTTAAAACGTAAGGCCAATCTTTTTCCCGAAAGCTTTCCCCATTTACCGGTTCCATGATTTCACTCACCAGTTTCATGTTTTACCGGCCTTTTGTCCGGTCCCGGCTCGAACCGGACGGCCCCGGCGGCCGGTCTTCACGCTCCTTTCTCAAATTCTCCGTCCTTTTGAACGGAAAGGGGCCCAAATAGTTAATCTTACAGGTGAATGGCAAAGTCCCTATGTGTAATTTGTCACAACACCTGGACGCATGTTTTTTCCGCCCATTTTTTCGAAAATTCTTTTTAGATGACGCCTCAGGTAATCAGAAAACTTCTCTTTGCTTTTTCCGGCCGGTGTTTGGTTCATTTCCCCCCCTCCCCCGAAAGCCGCCTGCAGCCGGCTGTTTTCACTACAATCATTTTGTGATTGTGCTCCTAATCACAATTATAGCTTGCTTTTTGTCATTGTCAATCGGGCTTGCTAAAGTTCTTTTAATCCAAATATTAATAAGATTATCCCTATTTGGAAACAATTTACCCGGATCCCGTTTGGCTGTCCGGGGCAGCTTTTCTCGCGTTTGCCGCCGCTTATGGTATAATCAAAAAGAAATGAGAAGAAAAGAACCGGAGATGAAGGATAATCTTTTACCCGTTCTGAAACGTTTGCCCCTTTACGGAAAAGTGGCTTATGATTTATACCGGACGGAAAACCTTGCCAGGGGACAGAAAATTATTCTGGGCGCCGGGCTGGCCTATTTGCTCTCCCCGGTGGATCTGGTGCCGGGCATAATTCCTGTCCTTGGCCAGCTCGACGACGTAATGATCGCCCTTTCCGCCCTTCGAAAAGTATTGCAATCCCTGCCCCCGGAAACCAGGGACCGCTGCCTGGCGCGTTACGGACTGAAGATGGGCGATCTCGAGAAAGACCTGGCGGTGTTGAAAAAAATTGCAAGGGAAATTGCCCGCCGGGCCGCTGGTTACACTGCTTCCGGAGTGCTGGCGGCCGGGAAAATGGCCGCTAAAGGCGCGCTTTTCCTGCTGCGGGGCTCCTCCCGGCTGGCCAGGGAGCTCCTGGTGAAAGGGGGCCGCCGGGTAAAACAAAAGTAAAAGTGGGGGCAACCCCGCTTTCTTTTTACTCCCTTTCTGTGTCCAGGGCCGGCAGTTTTGGAGAGGAAAAGATCATCAGGAAAGAGATAACGATGGCCGTGGCAAACAGGATGAGGGCGCCTCCCCCGGCGGCTCCGGCGGGAGCCGCGCCGGCCCGGAGCGGAGGGGGGATCATCCCCGGGAGAAGGTATGCCTGGAGCATGGTGATTAATCCGATCAGAACGGCAAACAAGAGGCTGTGGGGCAGGGTGAACCGGAAAAGGTCACCTTCCCGGCCGGTTAACCCGGTGGAGGAAGTGCCCACGACGATGCTCTGGGGAGAGATCATTTTCCCCACCACGCCGCCCGAGGAGTTGGCCGCCACGGTAAGCACCGGGTTAAGGCCCATGGATTCCGCCGTAACCTGCTGCATTTTCCCGAAGAGGGCGTTGGACGAAGTGTCGCTGCCGGTGATAAAAACCCCCAGCCAGCCCAGGAAGGCGGAAACAAAGGGGAAAATAAAGCCGGTGACGGTAAACGCCCTGCCGATGGTGGGGGTCATCCCGGACCAGTTAGCCAGGAAAGCGAAACCGAGGACGCCGGCGATGGTCAGCAGGGCAAACCGCAGGGTTTTCAGCGTGCTGAAGAAAATGCGGGAGAATTGCGCCAGGTTGATTTGCAAAATGAAGGCGCTGATGACGGCCGTGATCAGGATGGCCGTGCCGGTTGCGGACAGCGGGTTAAAGGTGTAGGTAACGGCTAACGGCTTGCCGCCGATCACGATCATTTTATCCAGGCCGGGAAACGGAAAAACAAGGTTGGCTTCGTCCAGCAGGGCTTTCACCGGCTTTATTCCCCAGTCGCCGATTAAAATAGTGAGCACGATAAAGGGTGACCACGCCCGGAGCACAGCGGCGGGAGGATGATCAGCAACCCTTTCCCTGGCCGGTTCGGGCGCCTCGCCCGGGAAGCGCCAGACGTTTTTCGGCCGCCAGACGCGCAAGAAAAAAACCAGGCTGAGCATGGAGAACAGGGCGGAAAGAATGTCGGGCAGCATGGGGCTTAAGAAGTTGGACGAGAACCACTGCATGGCGGCAAAGGAGACCCCGCTCACCAGGATGGCCGGGAGAACTTCTTTCGCTCCCTTCCAGCCGGCCATCACCAGGATCAGCCAGAAAGGAATCAAGACGGACAGAAAAGGGAGCTGCCGCCCGACCATTTTGCTGATGGTCATGGCGTCGAGGCCG
>JBFMEJ010000266.1:0-3171 GCA_040753275.1 Bacillota bacterium | reverse complement strand
TTCTTTTGTTCTAAAAATCCCGGAAACCCTTGATTTTCAAGGCTTCCCGGAAAATAAAATGGTCGGGGCGACAGGACTTGAACCTGCGAACCTCACGGTCCCGAACCGTGCGCTCTAGCCAAACTGAGCTACGCCCCGTACCTTTCGGATACATTTTTATTATGCCTCAAAAAAGCCCCGAAGTCAAGGCATCTTTTGCTGCCTGCCCCCCATTTTTTTTGGATGCCTTGGCGTTAATCAGATAATTAGCGGGAAAATCGCCTGCAGGCATTTGCTTAATGATGATTATTCCCGCTCGACGTACTTCCCCAGCCCAAAGACCGCGCCTTTGCCCGCGTGCACCAGCTCGCCCAGTTTAAGCAGCGGCCGAAAGTCCGCCAGCGGCCCCCGGTAGGTTGCTTTTCCCACCAGGCCGCCCAGTTTCATTTTGGTGTCCTGCCGGGAGGAGTAACGTTCCCAGTCCAGCCAGCGTGTTCCGTTGGCGCTTAGTTTTATTTCTTCCGCTTTCCGGATAATCCCCGCAAAGTCCGCTTGCCATTCACATCCGTGGTAAAAATACAACAGGGAAGAGACCCGGCGCAAAAGATTACGGATCAGGATGTGAAACTCCGGCCGGTCCGCCAGGTTCCCCTGAAAGGTGAGGCGGACGGGAGTGAGGAATTCCAGCGTGATTTCTTCTCCGGGCGAATCGGCGGCACAGAGGTCCCAGATGTCTTGTCCCCGGATGATCAGTTCTTCCGCCCGGACCACTTTTTCTGTCCCGCGGTAGATTGTCCGGCGCTCGCCGTTTAAACCGAGGGCGGCCATTTCCCGGACGCGAAAAGGCCGGCGCCCCTTCCCCATGCCCAGGCGCCCCAGTTCCTCCAGGGTGACGATAAAGTAGGGAAGCAGCCTGCTGGTTTTGCCCACCAGGATGAGCTGAAAGGAAAGCGTTTCGCCGGGCGCGTAAGCCGTCTTTTCTTCCAGGGGCGGTTCCAGGACAAACGGGCGGGGGATGCTGGCGTATTTGCGCAGGGCTTTTGTTTGGGCCGGCGGCGAGGTTTCAAAGACCAGGTGGTAGGGGCAGCTTTCCTTGAGCAGGCACTCCCGGCAGCTTTCGCTGCGCCTGGTGCAGACCAGCCGCTGGAAAACGCGGGCGAAGCTGCCGCGCAGGGTGGAACCCTTGTAGGGGGGCAGCAGGAGCCCCTGTTCACCCGCGGCCAGGACGATTTCGTACCGGGTGCAGGAAAATTCCCGGGGACAGCTGATCACCTCTGAGCAGTCTCCCTTCTCTGAATTCCTCAAACCACGTTTGCCTGCAAATTCCTGAATAATGTTGCCTGCAGAGCCAGAAAAAACATTTTAACGGCACGAACCATTTCCATCCGTTCTTTAAAAATGTAACACACCTCCGGGACCCCGGCAAGCAAAATTTGTCTTTAGCCGTCCGAAGGAAAAAGGTTTGGCGGCCGCGAATTTTTAAAATTAAAAGCGCCTGAGAGCTGAAGAAGGGTGAGCCAGACGTGCAGACGGAAGAAAATAAAACGGCGGCCGAACTCCGGCAGGAACTGGCCGAGCTCAAGCGCCGGCTGTGGGAGATGGAAGCGGCCTTTTACCACTCCTGCAACGGGATCAGCATTGTCGACAGCACCGGTAAAATAATCCGTTCTAATGAAGCCATGCGGCAGCTTTACGAACTGTCTGAGGAGCAGTTCGCCGGGGAGTTCGTGGGGAAAAGCGTTCAGGAACTGGTTACCGGAAACATTTTTAACGACGAGGTTTCGACAAAGGTAATTGCCACGGGCCGTCCCGTTTCCATTATCCAGGAAGTGCTCAAAAAAAAGCGCTGCCTGACCCAGGGAGCGCCGGTTTTCGGTCCCGACGGCCGGGTTGAGCTGGTCATCGTAAACAGCCACGACGTGACGGAATTATACGCCCTGCAGGAGAACCTGAAAGAAAAACTGCGGCAGTCACAGAAACTGGCCGACCGGTACCAGGCGGAACTTTCCGAAATCCGGATAACGTTAATGAAAGATGAAGAGGTCATCGTCCGCAGCAAAAAAATGCTCGACGTTCTGGACTTAACCCGGCGGCTGGCTCCGGTGGATACCACCGTCCTGATTTTGGGAGAGTCGGGGGCTGGCAAGGAAGTGATTGCCGACTTGCTGCACAAAGCCAACCCGCGGCGTTCGCCGAAGCCGTTTATCAAGGTGAACTGCGGGGCCATTCCGCGGGATTTGCTGGAATCGGAATTGTTTGGCTACGAGCCGGGCGCCTTTACGGGAGCTTCCCGGGAAGGCCGGCGCGGCCTCTTCGAGCTGGCCGACGGCGGGAGCATCTTTTTAGACGAAGTGGGCGAGCTGCCCCTTGACCTCCAGGTGAAGCTGCTGCGCGTTCTCCAGGAAAAGGAATTCACCCGCCTGGGCAGCACGAAAGTAACGAAGGTGGATGTGCGGGTGATTGCCGCTTCCAACAAAGATTTGGAGGAAATGGTCAAAGCCGGCCGGTTCCGCCAGGATTTGTACTACCGGTTGAGTGTGGTGCCTTTAAGGGTTCCCCCCTTAAGGGAGCGGAAGGAGGACATCGTGGCCATCGCCCAGCATTACGTGACCTATTTTAACCGCAAGTACGGGTTGAACAAAGTGCTTTCGGCGGAGCTTCTTGATGTTATGGAGAGCTACGCCTGGCCGGGCAACGTGCGCGAGTTAATCAATGTCGTGGAGCGGATGGTGGTCACCAGCAGGGGGGATATTCTGGGTGTAGCGGAGTTTCCGGTCGAAAGCAAGAAGAATCAATCCATGTCCCATTTGCACCGGAGCCTGAACTACCAGGGATTAACCCTGCAGGAAGCCCTGGAAATTACTGAGAAAGAAGTGATTGCCGAGGCGCTGGCCGCCGGCCGGACCGCGGCGGCCGCCAAAAAACTGGGGATCAGCAGGGCCACCCTGGCCCGCAAAATGCGGAAATACGGAATCAGAATCAGAATCAGGTGAACTCGTCTCATTTTTGATCCATTGTCTCAATACTGTGACTTCACTTGTCTTATATTTGAGACAAACTTCAACGCTACCGGATTGCCCAGGCAATCACCGGAGCGTTTTTTCTTTCGGCTTTTTTCTGGCATGATCTTTGCATAATTGTTTTGTAAATTAATGTTTTAAGTTGCTGTAAGTGTGCTGTTAGTGAAGAAAG
>JBFMEJ010000265.1:0-3174 GCA_040753275.1 Bacillota bacterium | reverse complement strand
AGCGGCCTTCCAGGATGTCTTGCCTGGTCACCGGGCCGATGGTTACAAAGGGGGCCGCCTCCGTTTGGGCAAAAGAGGTGTAGAGCACGGCAAGGTTTGGAAAAATCTTAAACAGATCTTCCGCAACTCTCTTGGGCATCTGGCTGCCCCCGGCCAGGATAGTGCGCACGCTGCTCAAATCATATTTTTGTGCATCCACCCCGGAGTTTGCCAGAATTGTCCACGGCCCGGCGGTGGTGGTTACCTCGGTGACCTTTTCCCGTTGGATAGTTTCGTAAATGGTGTTCACGTTGAATTCTTCATAAACCATTGTACAACCCAAGGCCATCATCCCCATTGCCATGCAGCCCATCACGTGGAACAAGGGGGCCGGGTAGTAGACTATATCATCTGGGGAAAGGGAGATGCCCAGGTTCTGGTTGGCCGCGTTCGCCGAGATATTTCCGTGGGACAGCATAACCCCTTTGGGCATAGAGGTTGTCCCGCTGGTGTAGCAGATTACCGCCAGATCCCGGGCCGAGATTTCCGTCCGGGGTTCTTTTGGCGAAGCGCTCTTTATCAGGTCCTCGTAAAGGGCGTAGCCGTCGGCCGGCTCCATGGAGATAAAGTGCTCTACCGTCGGGATCTGGTCGCGGATCTTATCGATGATCTTCGTGTAGTCTTTCCCGGCAATGATTGCCTTCGGCCGGCAGTTATTCAGGATGTAAATCAACTCCCGCCCCACCAGCCGGTAGTTTAAGGGAACTGCCACCAGGCCGCCGATGGTTATCCCGTAATAGAACTCTAAATACCAGGGGCACGTTTTGTCAAGAAAAGCCACCCGGTCGCCTTTTTGCAGGCCTAAGCCTAAAAGTAGCAGGTTGGCCAGACGGTTGCAGCGCTCCGTAAACTCGGCAAAGGTGTACCGGACCGGTCCGTTGGCGACGGCCAGCTTGCCGGGGTTGCGCAAACTGTTACGGTAGAGCAGATCTCTGGTCGTAGGCACCATAAGAGAATACCTCCCAATGCGTATTTATGCCGTTGCGGCAGATAACTTTTCGGTGATTTCAAATTTTCCACAGAACCTTTTGTATTTCCTTCCAAACAAGCGAAGCATTCCTGGTCGTAATCAGGAAATCTCATTAAAAATAGAAACGATATTTTCATTATTTTCTCTGGAATGGTTCGGGTTCTACCTACGCCGCGACCAGTCCGGACTGGAAATGTCCAGCGGGTCGAAAAACCGGCGTTTTTTCCTGACTTCGTTGACGTGATTGAAATATGCCGCCGCCTCCGCTAAACCTTTGTGGCGGCCGTGCTTCCACCAGCCGCTGCTTTTCTGGACAATTTTTTTGACCCTGTCCAAGGACGCTCACCCACCATAAAATGTTTACCCATTAAACATTATGGTTTGACAAGCTTCTGCGACGGCTTTTCGTAATTCTCCTTTCGTCGAAGCGAAGAAAAGGCGGGTCTTACAGGAGCAATCGCTGGCGCCGAAGCGCGGGGTTGCCAACAAGAGCCTTTTCGTCAAACAGCGGGAGATCCGGCACTCAATCTTCTGGACGCTTTCAAGAACAAAGATTTTCTTTACTTCGCCGACCAACAGGAAATAGTCAATGTGCCAGCGGATTTTTTTGTCGGGCTTCAAATGCCGGCAAATTCTTGCCCGGCAATCCCCCCATGGCCGAGCCAACGTAAGCATACCACCCCGGCGAAAAGGTAATTTTTCCTAATGCGCCCACGCGGATATTTTCTTTTTGGCCGAGGAAAATGAAAAGGATGTATGCGCCGGGACCAGTGGTAAGAGAGGGCAAAGGATTTTTTATCTACGAAATAACACCTAATTTATAACCCTCCTGTTTCTTTTGGATAAATTTTCTTTACGGGGGTATCAAATCCTACTTTTCCGAAAAATAATGCGGAAAAATTAGTTGCCTTTGAAGAAAATGTTAATCCCCCCGCCTCAAGAACATCAAAAAAACTGCCGGAAAGACAAGCAGCAGGAGCCCCAACCACAGGTAGCCTTGCGCTATGATGGGTTTTTTTGCAATAGGTTATCTCCCCCGTTTACAAACCGGCGCCCAGTCGCAGCCCGCGCAAAAAGCAGCAAACCATTTTTCGGGAGCAGAACCCACTTTCTTTTTGGTTTCTTCCCAGCTTAGTTTTTCGCCTACCGAAGCGCCAAGGTAGCGCAAAGCCAGGTAATCCAGTTTTCTTATTTCCGCATCGGCATCATCTTTATGCCAGCAACGTTCTTTCCGCAGGTGCGGACAGGCCCGGCAAACTTCGTCGGGACCGGCAACCACTTCGATTGTTTCTCCCTTTTCCGCCCTGCCGATGAGATCCTGAAGATTGCGGATGAACTTCTGGTTGTAGCCTTCTCCCTGGAAAAAATGCAGGCAAATCAGGTGGTGGCCCCTGAACTTTAACATTTCCAACGCACTCCCCAAGTGAAATTTCAACCGACTCAAGGCAAAAAACAATTCCCGGACAATACATTTATGCCCTGACAATCCGGGAGATCCGTTACCGGCCTTCCGGGATTCCGACCAGCTTTTTCACCAGCCGCTTCTTCTCTTCCAGGTTTAAGTTCTTGCGGATGACCAGCTTTTGCGTTTCGGTCGTCCCGCCGCCGCAGATCAGGCCGTGCAAGGGCGGACCACCCCCTAGCATTTCGGCAAAGCGCAAGACCTGCAGGCGGTGTTCGGCGGGGACGTCCGGCACGCCCTGTAGGTATTTTTGCAAAAGAGGACCGATTTCGGAGTGGACGAAGTCCTTTTCCGAAGGGCAGGTGGCGATCAGGCCGCCGGCAACGTCCCCCAGCCACTTGTGCGCTTCCATAAAGGCGAGGGTACCATTTAAGCGGGCCGCGTTGGCAAAAAGACCGTTTGGAAAGCAAAGCCCGGAGGCGACAATTTCTCCTTCGTAGGCGGCGGCCAGCGCGCTGCCGTAGCCCACCTCGCCCATCTGGGCAAGGGTGATCAGCTTTTCGAGGATGTGGGGGGCGTTGCCCACCCCGTTGTACTCGGCCAGCAGAGCCATGGCGCCGACGGCCAGGTCCACCGCCCCGGGGCGGCAGCCGCCTCCGCAAAGGCGCACCAGGTCGGCGAATTTTTCGACGAAGACCCCCGTGTACTGGTACTCCCCGCACAGGAAAACCCTTTCCCAAGGGATGAAATCATCATTGAAGAT
>JBFMEJ010000264.1:0-3178 GCA_040753275.1 Bacillota bacterium | reverse complement strand
ATGCGGTGGACCTGCTGATGCGCCGGCAGGGGTTGCCCATTGAGGTGGTTTCCCGGATCTTTGCGCCGCCCCTGTGGGATTTGATCGAACATATGGAAGAAAAAGAAAAAAAACTTTATTCGACCCTCCGGATGGTTTACGCCCCCCTTTTAATCAACGGCCCGTTTACGGTCATTGTGGCCCATCACAACGAGATGTTCGGCCTGACGGACCGGATCCGGCTCCGTCCGATCACCGCCGGCGCCAAAGGGGACCTGGTTTTCCTGTCCTCTGAAGAGGCGGCCATCCGGTGCGTTTGCTCGGATCTGGACCTTGCCTGGACGCCCCGGGGGGGCGAACCGGTGGTGGTGCGGCTGGGCTCCCGGGATCACCTTTTGAGCCTGCCGGAGTCTGTTTAGCCTAAACCAATTTTTTTGAGGGTGAGACCATGTATTCTTATCTCCTGCCTGAATTTATCGTGGAAAGAAGAGAAGACAGGTGCATCGCCTGCCGGGTTTGCGAAAGGCAGTGCGCGAATAACGTCCATGCCTACGATCCGGAGCTGGAGCTGATGGTTTCCCGCGAGGAGGCCTGCGTGGGTTGCCAGCGGTGTGCCGTTTTATGCCCGACCAGAGCGCTCTGGGTCCGCCCCCACCCGGCGGAGTACCGGCCGAACAGCAGTTGGACGCGGGAAAAGCTCCAGGACTTGAAAAAGCAGGCCGAAACCGGCGGGGTAATCCTGACCGGGAGCGGCAACGACAAACCGTACCGGATTTACTGGGACCACCTGGTTTTAAACGCCTCCCAGGTGACCAATCCCTCCATTGACCCGCTGCGGGAGCCGATGGAACTGAAAACCTTTTTGGGCCGGAAACCCGATACTTTGGAAATTGATCTCCATAATGGCGAGGTAAAAATAGAATCCGCCCTCCACCCGAATGTGCCCGTGACCACCCCCATCGTTTTTTCCGCCATGTCCTACGGGGCGATCAGCTACCAGGCTTTTCAGTCGCTGGCCATGGCGGCCAAAGAGTTCGGCACCCTCTTTAATACCGGGGAGGGCGGCCTGCCCAAAGAAATGCGTACCGCCTATGGCGGCAACGCCATTGTCCAATGCGCCAGCGGGCGCTTCGGCGTCGACCCGGAATATTTGAACTGCGCGGCAGTCATCGAAATAAAAATCGGCCAGGGGGCCAAACCGGGCATCGGCGGCCACCTGCCGGGCGAAAAGGTTTCCGAGAATATCTCCGTCACCAGAATGATTCCCCGGGGAACGGATGCGCTGTCGCCAGCGCCCCAGCACGACATTTACTCCATCGAAGACCTGTCTATGCTGATTTATGCCTTGAAGGAAGCGACCAACTACGAAAAGCCGGTTTCTGTGAAAATTGCCGCCGTGCATAACGTGGCGGCCATCGCCTCGGGAATGGTGCGGGCCGGGGCGGACATCATCGCCATTGACGGGCTGCGGGGAGGAACCGGCGCGGCGCCGAAAATCATCCGGGACAACGTGGGCATCCCCATTGAACTGGCGCTGGCCGCCGTGGATAGAAGGCTGCGGGAGGAAGGAATCCGCAGTAAGTGTTCAATCCTGGCCGCCGGCGGAATCCGCTGTTCGGCTGACGTGGTGAAGGCGGTTGCTCTGGGGGCCGACGCGGTGTACATCGGGACGGCGGCCTTAGTCGCGATGGGGTGTACCCTTTGTCAGAAATGCTACACCGGGAAATGCAACTGGGGGATCTGCACCCAGGACCCCTACCTGGCCAAACGTTTAAACCCGGAGATCGCTAGCCGGCGGCTCGTCAACCTGCTCCACGGCTGGAGCCACGAAATCAAAGAAATGCTGGGCGGAATGGGCATCAACGCCATCGAAAGCCTCCGGGGCAACCGGGAGCACCTGCGCGGCGTAGGGCTGGCGGAGTGGGAACTGGACGTCCTGGGCGTCAAAGGGGCGGGAGAGTAAAAATTCAGGGGGAATAGCAATAAGTTAAGTGCCAGGCACTTAACTTATTCTCAATGCCTCCGTCCCTGTTACACTCTTCATCTTTGTGCCTTTGTGCCTGTTGCCTTTGTGCCTGCTTCTGATCGGTCGTCAGTCGTCAGATGTCGGACGTCAAAGGACGTCGAAAGATAATGTATATTTTCAAAGGAGGGAGGCCTAGGGCCTAATGAACAACTTAAACGTCAGATTCGGCCTGCGCGACATGTTTTTGGACGGGGTGAGGCCGGCGGCGGCCCTGATAAAATACGTAACCACAAACGGGCAGAGCGCCGAAATCGATGCGCTGGACCTAAAACACAAGGAACTGAACGATTTATTGCGAGCAGTCGCCCTGCAGGGGATCACCAAAGTAACCGTCCAAAACGTCTTCGGGCAGCGGTATATCGGGACGCGGCTCTACCTTCCGGACCCGGAGAAAAAACTGGAGATAAGGATCTCCGGGAACCCCGGTAACGACCTGGGTGCTTTCCTGAACGGACACCGGATCATCGTTTTCGGCAACGCCCAGGACGGCGTGGGAAACACCATGGACGACGGGGAAATTATCGTTCACGGCCGGGCCGGGGACATTGCGGCCATGTCCATGCGCGGCGGCAAAATCTTTATCCGGGATAACGTGGGTTACCGCGCCGCCATCCACATGAAGGAATACCCCGGTAAAGTGCCCGTGCTGGTGATCGGCGGCACGGCCCAGGATTTCTTTGGCGAATACATGGCCGGGGGCATCGTCATCCTGCTGGGGTTAACCCTCAAGGAAAATGAGCCCCACAAGGCCCACTACATCGGGACGGGCATGCACGGCGGAGTAATCTACCTGCGCGGCCGGGTGGAAGAGTACCAGCTGGGCAAAGAGGTGGGAGTGCGCCCCCTGGACGACCGGGACCGGGCGGTCGTAGAGAGACACGTCGGCGAATTTTGTGCGCACTTCGGCCTTTCCGCCAGGGAAATCCTCCAGGGAGAGTTCCGGAAGCTCCTGCCCGTTTCCAAAAGGCCCTATGGAAAGATTTACGCCTATTAGGGCGCCCCGCGACAAAAAAATTGTATTGACAGCGGAACTGATCCTGTGATAAAAAAAAGTGGAAGTACGAAAGACTGAACAGACAGGTGAAGAGGACGACAAAGGCGTCTTTTCAGCAGGTCGAGGAAGACCTGGGAAAAAGGCGTCTTTTCTTTTTGTCCGCCGAAAACCGGAAATAG
>JBFMEJ010000263.1:0-3197 GCA_040753275.1 Bacillota bacterium | reverse complement strand
TTCGATCAGCGAACGGAGAGTTTGCTGAAGATAAGAACCCTCGTTACGACAGGGGATGATCAGTGAAACTACAAACCTCTGGCGCATGTATTCCTCCCGGATATTACGTGGAATTATCTCCTGATCCTGAAAAAGAGGCCACCGGTGGTTAAGGAGCTACCGGAGGCAAAGGGGCCACCGGTGGTAAAGTAGCGATCGGAGGCAAAGGGGCCACCGGGGGAAGGATAACCGGCGGAAAAATCCCGGAAGATTTTACTTCTCCCTGGCTTTCATGTTCCATAACGTCCCAATAAAAGATCTTTATCTTAAATTCCGTTCCGGGAGCCAGCGGTCCAAACAAAAAATGGCCATCTTCATCGGTAAAGGTATGCCCGATCAAACGGCCTAAATTGTTGCCTTCTTTTTGAAAGAATTGCACTACAGCACCGTGCGCCGGCAACCCGTCCGGGCGCCTGACCGCGCCGCTGATCAGAACGCGCGACTCGGGCAATAAAAAGAAATCGTACTGCTGGGGGACGCCGCTATTTTCCGCAGCCACCAGATCAAAACTGGTTAACTGATACGCCATTGCTTTCACTCCTTCTCTTTCATTTGGTCAAAAAGCGACGGGATCTGATATATTTTATGTGCATTATCTGGTAATGGTGCAGATTTTGAATCAGCGCCAGGAAAGTTGCGCTGATCATTAAGTTCCGTAAGTCACGAGGGTTTCCGGTGCTTCCTTCCAAACCACCAGGTTTGGTTTGGGATCGAGAATGGACAGGTATTGCCCCATCATCCCGTACTGTCCGGCTGGATCGAGCTTTTTGTAACGGTAGTACTTGGCCAGGCGGTCGGCCGGTTTCAGCCAGCCCAGGTGCTTGACGCGCAGCTGGCTGGTTTTTCCTCTTAATTCGGTAACGTTCAGGGGAAAACGCCCGCAGTGCAGAGGGGTTTCCCGCCATCGGTACGGAAAACCGGGGAGGTACCGGACCAAAAAAGGCCGGTAGGAATGGTGGGCCCGCCAGTATTCGTCCTCCCGGTAATGATTTTCGTCCCACATGTCGTAAAGGCGAAAATAATAGACGTCCACTTCCGGGTCGGCAGCGAGCAGGCGCAATTCTTTCGCGGCGCGGTCCTCGAAAATTTCGTCCGCGTCCAGGATCAGGATCCAGTTGGGGCTGGTTCCGGCAGCCAGTTCCCAGAGCTGTTTGCGCAGGACGATTTCGTTGGCGAAGGCGGGCTCCCGGTTGGAAACCAGGGTCAAAGGGATGCCCCGCAGGGTTTTTTTGCACACCTCCACCGTGTTGTCCTCGCTGGCGTCGTCCAGGATAACGGCCTGGTCGATGTACTGCGCCGCGTGTTCCAGGACCCTCCTCAGGTACCGGCCGGCTTCGTTCCGGACGAGCATGGCCAGGGTAATGGTGCTCCCGCGGCAGGCGGGCGGCTGTTCGGCCCGGGGAATGGCCTCCCCGCTGCCGCCAAAATCGGTTTTCTCTTCCCCTGGAAAATTTCTTCGCTTGTATTCTGCGAGCCCGGCCAGTTCGGATTCCCGGTAAAGGTGGTACGGCGGGTAGTGGGTATCGGCGTACAGTTCCAGGCCCAGGGCGGCCGCCCGGACGCAAAAGTGCCGGTCTTCCCCGATCAAGCCCAGGTTATATATTTCGCTGAAGGAAACCCCCCGGCGGATCGCCTCCCGGCTGATCAGGGTGCAGGCCCCCAACCCGCCCACCTTGTAGGTCCCCGGCCGCCGGAGCATTTCCAAAAATTCATGCTGCCGCCGGGCAACCTCCTTTTCGTCAAGCACCTTCCCCCGGTCCATCGGGTGCAGGCGGTACTGATCGCCCACCCAAACCTGGGGAAGAGGGGGCAGGCCCGGTTCCCACCTGGTCCAGTATACTTCCGAAACAATATCTTTTTCCAGTCCGGCCAGGTGAACCAGCGTTTTCGGGTGGAGGACCAGGTCCGAATCGATCAGGAAGAGGTAATCGAAGCCTTCTTCGCAGGCCAGCTGGAGGAAATAATTTTTATAGCGGGCCACTTTCCAGATTAAATCCTCCCGCCAGTGGTGGGTGTTTTCGTCGCAATGGTAGGTCTGCCGGGCCCCGCCGCCGGGGAAAATCCGTACGCCTTCCCGGCCCGCGGCAAATGCGCGCAAAAGGCCGTTGTCCTCTTCGTTGTCGTCGATGAAGGCGTATTCCACCACCAGACCCGTAGTCTCCAGGCGCGCCAGCGACCCCAAGAACTCTTTTAAAATGGCCGGCTTCTGCCGGACCGGGCTGGCGATCAGTACTCTTTTCATAAGCATCCCTTCCGGTTAATTTTCTTTTTGAAATCAGTGAAACCACTTACCGCGGCTTCAGGGATGATATTCCCTGAACCTCCTTATTTTAAATTAAAAAATCTCTCCGTTCTCTGTGCCCTCTGTGGTTAAATCAGGAGTTTCAGGCAGCCGGGACGGGCACAACTCATTAACGATCAGTTCCAGGGCGGCTCCGGCGAGGCGGTAAATCTTTCGCGACGGGGAGAAAAACGGACAGTCCAGTCCTTGCTGCAGTGCCCCGGCCGCCAGGAGCATTTCTTCGGCGCCGGTCAAAAGGCACCGGCGGGACAGGGCTTGCCGGGACCCCGCGGCAGACCATTGCTCCACCAGGAAGTGATAATCCCGGCAGCTCTCCGCCAGCAGGTCCGCCTCCCCGTTCGCGGCCGCCTCGATCACGGTAAGCAGCGCCAGAACCAGCGCCAGGGGAAATTCTCCTCGTTCTCGCAACCTTTCCGCCAGGGCTTTTTTCCGGGCGGGAGGAGTAAACCGGCTTAAGGCGTCCCACGGAAGCCCGCCCCGCCCCTCTTTTTTGAAGTCCAGGATTTTCGTCAGCGGGTACAGATGGTGGGGCGCAACGCACAGGGCGGCTAAATACTCCTCTTCCGCCTCCCGGTCCCGGCCCAGGGAGCTGCAGGCGTCTCCCAGCAGGGTATGTACCTGGTGGCGCGGGAAGATTTGCGCCCCTGCCGCCAGGGCCCGCCGCAGCTCTTCTACGGCCGCGGCGCACCGGCCTTCGCCGAGGGCCAGGACCCCCCGGAGCAGGTGCAGGTCGGGGTCGGCGGGCCGCATGGAGAGGGCCCCGTCGAGATAAAAGGCCAACCTTTCTTTTTGGCCGGATTTCCAAAGACCAAGGCAGAGAAGAAGAGTCAAGTCGCGAAAATATCCTTCGTCCCCG
>JBFMEJ010000262.1:0-3203 GCA_040753275.1 Bacillota bacterium | reverse complement strand
ACCTTCTCCTTCTTCTTTTTTACCGCCGGGTATGCAGGCCCAAATATATCCCCCAACAACCAGCCCCAAAAAAATATTTACTTTGACACCCTGGCCCGGAGGCATTATGATCATGATAGCACCAAACCGCAAATTTCCCCGGAAACTCTGTGAAAAACCGACCGGTAAACTTTTATTTTTAGAAAGGGATCTATTCGGCCGAAAAAGTTTTTGGAAACACCGGTGGCTTGAAGCAAGCCGCCCTGAAACTGCTGCAAAGCCTTTACAGCCTGCAGGCATACAAAAACGGCATCATCCCCCTGGAAGCAGCCCGGCTCCTGGCGGCTGTATCCGGAAACAGCCAGCGCGAACTGGTTGTGCTTATCGACCGCCGAGGGAAAGTGGTTTACGTGGGCGCCGGCGACGCCGACACGGCACAAACGCAGGAGCAGGGCAGGCGCCGCGGCGAATTCCGGCTCTCCGGGTTGCGCTGCATCCACACCCACCCTTCGGGAAGCGGGTTGTTGAGCCCGGCCGACTACGCCGCCCTCTCGGCCATGCGCCTTGACGCCATGGTAGCCCTGGGAGTGCAGGACGGGAAGATTAAGGAGGCGTACATAGCCTGCCCGGACCCGCGGGACTGTCTGCCGAACCACGACTTTCAAACCTTTGGACCCATGTCCGCCGCGGAAATTGCAGATTTCCCGCTGCTGCCGCTGCTCCGGGACATCGAGGCAAAAATAAAGCCCCCTCCCGCCCAGGCAACAAGAGAGCATCAGGAGGGCGAAAAGGCCATTCTAGCAACCACAGAAAGCCAGGAATCTTTAGAGGAACTGGCCTGCCTGGCAGAAACGGCCGGTGCAGTACCTGTGGCAAAGGTACTGCAGCAAAAAAGCAGGCCGGATGCGGCTTTCTTTATCGGCCGGGGCAAAGTAAAAGAACTGGCCCTTCTCCGGCAGGAACTGGCCGCCGAACTGGTCATATTTGACGAAGAACTCACTCCCACCCAGACCCGCAACCTGCAAAACGCCATCGGCTGCCGCATTATCGACCGGACGGCGCTCATTTTAGACATCTTCGCCCGGCGGGCCCGGACCAGGGAAGGCATGCTGCAGGTGGAACTGGCCCAGTTGAACTACCTGCTGCCCCGCCTCACCGGCATGGGCACGGAACTCTCCCGTCTGGGTGGCGGCATCGGCACCAGGGGCCCCGGTGAAACCAGACTGGAAACCGACCGCCGCCACATCCGGCGCCGCATCGAAGAACTCAACCGCGCCCTGGAACAAGTGCGCCGGCACCGCAGAAAACACCGGCAAAGGCGCCGGGACTCCTCCCTACCGGTTGTCGCCCTGGTCGGGTACACCAACGCCGGAAAAAGCACCCTGCTCAATGCACTTACCGGCTCACAGATATTCACTGCAAACCAGATGTTCGCCACCCTGGACCCGACCACCCGCCGCGTGCAGTTACCAGACAACCAGGAAGCGCTTCTAACCGACACGGTGGGATTTATCCGCAAGCTGCCCCACCACCTGGTAGCTGCTTTTAGCGCCACCCTGGAAGAAGTCGCCGAAGCCGACTTCTTGCTTCACGTGGTAGATGCAAGCCAAACGCGCTTCGCAGAGCAGGTGGCAGCAGTAGAAAGCGTCTTAAAAGACCTGGACGCCCATGAAAAAAAGGCCGTCCTGGTTTTAAACAAAATGGACCAGCCCGTTGACCGCCAGTTGCTGGAACATTTCAAAATCTCCTGCCGGCACCAGGTGGCTGAAGTGTCTGCCAGAACCGGAACGGGCCTCGAAGAGTTGAAACAATTGATTGCCCGGCACATTTGCCGCCCGGAGCGGAAGCTCAAAGGGTGGCTGCCCCATGAGCGGGCAGACCTGGTGGCCCTGTTGTACCGGCAGGGGGTAGTCTATAACGTGCAATACGCCGAAAAAGGCATCTGGCTGGAAGGGGCAGCAGGCAACCCCCTCTGGTCGGCTGTGGCCCCCTTCCTTAAAACCCCTTTATAAGAACATCCGACCACAAACCCGGTACCCGGAAGGGAGCGCTCGCCTGGGCTACGTCCGGTGCCAGGATTATATATCTATTCTTAGAGGCCAAGGTTCTTTCATTAGTTCCAATAATTTCTGTATCTGGCGGAGAGAGTGGGATTCGAACCCACGAGACCGCTCATCACGGCCTACTCGATTTCGAGTCGAGCGCCTTCGACCAACTCGGCCATCTCTCCATTGTTTTTCCCCCGCAAATTTTTAAAAAAACGCTGCATTATCGACCGGCACTCTTCCTCCAGCACCCCGGCCACCACCTCCACCCGGTGGTTGAAGCGCGGTTGGCGGACCACATCGATAACCGAATCCACCGCCCCGGCCTTCGGGTCGGGAGCACCGTAAACCAGCGTCTTCACCCGGAACTGGACCATCGCCCCCGCGCACATGGGGCAGGGCTCGATGGTGGAATAAATCGTGCAGTTGTTGAGGCGCCAGTCGCTTATGCGCCCGGCCGCCTCCCGCAGGGCCAGGATTTCTGCATGGGCGGTGCTGTCCTTTAAAATCTCCCGCAGGTTGTGCCCCCGGCCGATAACTTCGCCGTCCAGCACGACAACGGCCCCCACCGGCACTTCCCCCAGGGCGTAAGCCTTTTCCGCCTCAAGCAGGGCCTCCCGCATGTACCTTGCGTGTTCCACTGAAGACCTCAGATTCTCCATTTTTTTATCCGGACATGGAAGCCCACATCCCGGCAGAAGTAATTTTAACATGCCGGCCGGGCTATTGCAAACCCTTTCATCCTCTCAAAAGGACATTGGCCGCAATAACGCGCTGGATCTCATTTGTGCCCAAAACCACTTCGTTAAACTTAGACTCCCGGTATAATCTTTCTACGGTGTATTCTTTCGAGAGGCCGTAGGGTCCGTGCACCTGGACTGCATCAGCTGCCACCTCCCTGGCGGCGGAACTGGAGAAAATCTTGAGCAGCGCAGCATCCAGCGTAACATCTTCCCCCCGGTCAACCTTGGCCCCGACGGAATAAAGCAAGGCCCGGCTCGCCGCTACCTTCGCCGCCATGGCGGCCAGGTTCCACTGAGTCATCTGAAACTTACAGCCGATTGGCACATCCCGGTGCGTCTTTTCTTTCGCGTATTTCACCGCCTGGTCCAGGGCCGCCTGGGCCAGGCCCACGTTGCTGGCGCAGGAAGCAACCTTGGCAAAAACCTCCACCGCAAG
>JBFMEJ010000261.1:0-3204 GCA_040753275.1 Bacillota bacterium | reverse complement strand
CCAAACCTGCGGTTCAGGTACCGGCAAATGGCGTCCCTGGCTTTTTCAATCCGGCCCTGGCTTCCGCTTCGGCCCTTTCTTCTTTTACCCGGTCCTGGTAAATTGGTGATTGCATGATCATTTCCCTTTTGTTTTGTTAAATATTCTATCATATAGAAGTTAAATTTAAAACTGTGCCGGGTTACTTCCCGAATAATTATTTCTTTGATTAAATTATCCATTTTTGAATCTCCCTCCGTCTATACCATTGCCGCCCGGCCCGGCCGCGCCCGGCAGGAGGCTGCGGGGGGCGGCTGCCCCGGTTCCTTATTCACCAGCCGCTTGGCGCCGGGCTGGGCTGGGCTGGATCTCGTCAGGCCCGCCGCTGTAAAAACACGCCCGCCAGGACAGCGGCCCCGCCGGCCATTTGCCAGGCCGTCAAACTCTCCCCCAGCACTAAAAAACCCAGCACCGCCGTAGCCACCGGTTCAAAGGTGCTGATGATGGCGGCGTGGGAGGCGCCGATCTCCTTCACGCCGCGGTAAAAAGCCGCCATAGCCATCACCGTGGCGACGATGCCCAGCACGGCGATGGCCGCCAGCGTCCGCAAATCGAAAGCCAGGCTGAACTGCCCGCTGAGCAGGGCCAGCAGACCCACGGCCAGTGCAACGATGGTGGAAACGTATGTATTGTAGACCAGCGTTGAAATGCCGGCCAGCAAACGGGCCGTACCCACCAAAAAAACGGCGTTGGTAAAGGCGGCAGCCAGGGAAAGCGCCACCCCCCGCGGGTGCAAAGCGCCGAACGCCGCCGGCTGACCCAAAATTACGGCGCAACCCAAAAAAGTAAGCAGCAGAGCCAGCACTTTTTGCCCGGTGAGCGGTTCCTTTAAAAAGAAAAAAGCCAGAATGGTGACCACCGTCGGAAAAAAGTAAAGAAATAAAATAGCCATGGCGGCGGGGATGTAACGAAAGGACTCGAAAAGGGCCAGCACGGTCAGCGTCTGGGCGCCCAGGGAAAGGGCGGTCACGGCCAGCAACTGCCGCCGGGTCAGCCGGTACGCGCAACCCCCCGCCAGAACCAGCAGCCAGAAGACCGCCGCCGCCAGAAGGTACCGGAGGGTGAGGGTAGTCAAAACTGTGGCCCCGCCCTGGTAGGCGATTTTGGCGGCGATAGCCTCAGTGCTTAAGCAAAGAGTGGAAAATAGGACCAGGGCTGCGCCCAGGTCCTGTCGTCCAATCATTTATTCATTTTCACACCTTTTTCTCGGATTTCCTCGCCTGCCGGTCACCCGCCGGTCGCCGGCCCGGCGGGTCACTTTGTGTTTTGATTGGCAGCCACCCGGTTAACCAGCCGGCCGATGCCGGAGATGACCACTTCCACCACGTCCCCCGGCTGCAGCGGGCCGACGCCGGCCGGCGTGCCGGTAAGGATGATATCCCCGGGCAAAAGGGTCATGATCCGGGAAATAAAGGCGATCAGACGGGGGACTGGAAAAATTAACTGGTCGGTGGAGGAATGCTGTTTACGCTCGCCGTTTAAGTATAGCGCAACCTCCTGGCGGCCCGGGTCGAGATCGGTTTCGATGTAGGGACCCAGGGGCAAAAAGGTATCGAAGGACTTGGCCCTGGTCCACTGCCCGTCCTTGCGCTGCAGGTCCCGGGCGGTAACGTCGTTGGCGCAGGTGTAGCCGAGAATATAGCCGGCCGCCTCCTCTTCCCGCACGTGACGGGCCTTCTTTTTGATCACTACGGCCAGTTCAGCCTCGTAGTCCACCTGCCTGCTCATGTCCGGATAAATGATCGGCTCGCCGGGGCCGATCACCGCGGTCGGGGGCTTTAAAAACAGGACCGGCTCCTCCGGCAGGGCCATCCCCAGTTCCCGGGCGTGGTCCCGGTAGTTCAAGCCCACGCAGACCGCCTTGCCGGGCCGGCAGGGCGCCAGCGGCGCAACTTCCGCCAGGGGCAGCTTCCGCCCGGAAAGTGGCTCCAGAGAGCGAAAAGGATCGGCCACCGGAAAAACGACATCCTCCTCCACAACTCCGAAAAAAGTTTCTTGCTGGTAAGCAAAACGGCCGATGCGCACGAAAGAATTCCTCCTGACGTAGTTATTTTACTTAGCAGCACCGTGAGTCAAACCTGGCCGAAGGCACCCGGCCCGCACAGGAAATCGCGGGTCCTAGGCGTTTAACTTAATCTTCCTCAAAGTCAACACCGTTTTTCCGACACCATTCGATGGCAATTTGTTTATACGCCCGATCGCATGCCGGTCGAGCCACGGGCTGAAAAGAGTCCGCTCGGTGGGAGGATTTTTGGAAACCAGCAGATTGGCCGTCAGGCCCGCATTTTCGTCCGGGGTAATCACCACGTCCTTCACCAGGTAACTGATGGCTTTCCCCAGCAACAGAACCGGCGGCGGCAGGTGGACGATGCGGGCCCGGCTGCCCACCTTGCGGGCAATGAGCCCGACCAGCTCGTTAAAGGTGTAAACCGCCCCAAAAAAACGCTGGCGCTATCCTTATTGACTCCCAGGACCGCCGCCCTGAAATTCACCGACATATTTTAAGCGCGGCACCTTTTTGGCCAGAGCGTTGCAAAGCCTTTTATCCGCCGTCCAGAAATCGCAATCCTCGATTTCGGCTACGGCTAGGTATTGCATGTCGTAGGTTCTTGTCCGGTTGTGCTTTTTCGCCAACTCCCAGGCCTTTTTTTGGATCCGGGAAGAATCCCGGAGAATTTTCACGCCCATCTCGAGGCACAGCGAGAATGCTTCTTCCCCTTCTTCGGGAAGAAGCTTTTGGAAATAAACCTGTTCGCGCAAAACGGACGTAACTTCGGCGTAAAACAAGGGGGCGCTGATTAGCTGCACGGCTTCGGCATCCCATTTTTTGCGCAAGGCGTTAGCCCGGTCATTTAATTCGGCAGGCAAAAGCCACATCAGGGCCAGGCTGGCGTCAATACAAATCTTCACCGGAAAAACTCCTCGTCCGGGATTTTTCAATTAAAAGAGAGGGATCAAAATCCGTTTTCGTCCGCGCCCGGATTTTTTCCTGGAGAGCCTGGGCGCGTTTTAGAAAATCAGGGCTTTTTTCTGATTTTCCCCGCTCTCCTTCCTTTAACTTTAAAAGGTCCTTTTTATTGATAAAAAGCTGGTTTCCCAGTTTTTTCGCGGGCAATTTCCCCGCCCACACCCACCGGCGAATAGTTTCCGGGTTCCGTCCATATT
>JBFMEJ010000260.1:0-3208 GCA_040753275.1 Bacillota bacterium | reverse complement strand
GCTATTTTCTGCGTTTTTTCATGACCAAGGAGCCTGGCCAGAATTTCCAAATACCTGTTGATAAACTTCACAAACATATCATCGACCGGCAAGTCTGGGTTTTTCTTCAAACTGGCCGCTATCCCTGTGCACGATATCCCATCCTGGTCGTACTGCAGCAGCTCTATTTCCCTATACTCCAGCGAAAGCTCCCACACAACCCTTTCCACCAAAAGGTTCACAGAAAACGTCCCAAGGTACTTCGCTGACGCAGTCCACATCTCCCTCAGCAAAGTTTCATAGCGCTCGATCTGCTTCTCGATGAGTTCGCACATAATAGTCCCTCCAAACCATACCTAACTACAATGACTACTTCGACAACGAGCATAGATACCCTCTAACATTTTTTACTAACAAAAGGGTTAAATCGAACCGATTCCACAAAGCAAGCAGATCATAAGCACCTCCGCAAGAGCTTACCGGGATCTCCTGGTAGTTGGGCTTATTCAGTTTGCTTAAGGGATACCACCAGCTTTAGGCAGATTTGGGGGTATTCTCTCTTTGGCCCCCAGTTGAGGAACCACTGCAGGGCGTCCTCCCTCGTTACCGGCATGTCTTTTTTGATCCGCACTAACTTGCCTTTTTCCATTTTAAAGTAAAACCCCCTTCGCTAATGAAGTATTTACGAACCACGAAGGGGGATCACGAATCCGACGTGTCTTATTCAGCTCGACCGGATTCATTTTTGTCAGAAAATTTTTCGAGGCCCCGAAGGCCCCGAAAATCAACTGGTGCCGAAGGTGGGAGTCGAACCCACACGGGGGGCGAACCCCACCGGATTTTGAGTCCGGCGCGTCTGCCAGTTCCGCCACTTCGGCGCGTGTTTTCGGCAGCTATAATGCTAACATATTAACGGGAAACTGTCAACTTATTTCAGCTGTTCGTATTTGGCAAATACCCTTCCGCAGCGGCAGCCGTAGGTAACCAGGTGGTAGTCCCGGCGTTCCTGGATGCTTAATATCCGGACTTTGCTGTTCATCCCGTACAGCGATTCCCCGCACCAGGGGCACCGCTGGCCGGAAACAAAGTTTCTTGCCCGCACCGTGCAGAACCCTGGCATTTTAGTGGCTTCTACGGTATAATCAGGGAAGCTGAACCGCGAGATGCGGTAGCGGTCGAGAATAGCCCGGATGGTTTTCAACATTCTGTCCCGCGCCGCCCCCGTTTGGGAAGTCAGAAAAACTTCGATGGCGGTGCGGATTACCTGCTGGTCTTCGAAAGTAGGAAAGGGGTAAATCCGGGCGGGCATGCGGGCATCGCTCCTGTCCTTTTCTGCCATTATTGCCCTTTGGGCCGGTTTTTATCCGGTCCTTTCCGGACCGGGGGATTTGCTTTGCGGCAATCAAATTCTAACACCCAAATTTTTTTTGGACAAGCCGGTTGAGCAGCCGTTTAGAGAAGTTAGTTTTGGGTTTTGGAAGATTAATTGTTTATAGGTGAGGCGAATAAAATTATTTAAAAACTGTTGGGGGGTTTTTTGTGGGCGAAAGGAAATTGCGGGTGGCCGTTCTTTTCGGGGGACGCTCCGGCGAGCACGAAGTGTCGCTGCAATCCGCGGCTTCGATCATTTCTGCTTTGGATGAGGGGAAGTACGAGGTAATTCCGGTGGGCATCACGAAAGAGGGCAGCTGGCTGGCCGGGGTGGAGCCTTTGCAGATGGCAGAACAGGAACGGCAGGGGGTGCCCGTGGCGGGAGTGCCCGTAGCTATCCTGGCGGATCCCGCCCGAAAGGGGCTGGCCCGGCTTGACCGGGGGCCGGCGGAGCGCTTCCGGGATGAAATTGACGTGGTTTTTCCCGTGCTGCACGGCACCTACGGCGAAGACGGCACCATCCAGGGGCTCCTGGAGCTGGCCGGCGTTCCCTATGTCGGCGCGGGGGTTTTGGCTTCGTCCCTGGGGATGGATAAGGTGCTGATGAAAACGGTCTTTGCCCGGGCGGGGCTGCCCCAGGCCGGGTTTTGGGCCTGTCTGCGGAAGGACTGGGAAAGGGATCCGGAGGCAATCATCGCCGCTATCGAAGAACGTTTTGGCTACCCGTGTTTTGTGAAGCCGGCCAACCTCGGTTCCAGCGTGGGCATTTCGAAGGCCCACAACCGGGAAGAACTGGCGGTTGCCCTGGCGCTGGCCGCGCGGTACGACCGCAAAATGATCATCGAAGAGTTTATCGATGCGCGGGAGGTGGAGGTCAGCGTGCTGGGCAACGACGAGCCGGCCGCCTCCGTTCCGGGCGAGATCATTCCTTTGCGGGAGTTTTATGATTACGAGGCAAAATACGTAGACGGCAACTCGGAGCTGGTCATCCCGGCGGAATTGCCCCCGGATGTTGTAGGCATTTTGCAGGATTACGCCGTCCGGGCCTTTCGGGCGCTGGATTGCGCCGGCATGGCGCGGGTGGACTTTTTCCTCGCGCGCTCCGGAGGCCGGGTGCTGGTCAACGAAATCAACACCATCCCGGGGTTTACGCGCTTTTCCATGTACCCTAAGCTGTGGGAGGTCAGCGGGCTGAGTTACCCGCGGCTGCTCGACCGGTTGATTGAGCTGGCCCTGGAGCGGCACCGGGAAAAGACGAAAACCGCCTACCGGCGCTAAGGAGGACGAGCTTGTTTTAACTTTTGTGCCTGGCACCATTTTAACTTATTTCGAGGCAGAATAACGATCAGTCTTCCAGGACCAGGGTATATCCCGTCAACTCGTAAATTTCCCTGACCAGGGCCTGCCGGGCCGGATCTTCCGGCGCGGGCGGGGAGGCCAGTTTAACCCGGATTTCTTGCCGGTCTTTAAAAAAGCCCGGCTCTTTTTTCAGTCCCCAGTGTGCCGGCAGCCGGGAGCGAACGATTTTTTTGATTTCGTTCTGGTTGGGTTCGGGATTGATCCGCAGATCCCAGCCCGTCCGGCGGGCCAATTCCTCGAGAACCGGGCGGTATTTTTCCCCGGCCTGGGGGCTGAGGAAGGTAACTTCAATGTATTCGCGGCCGCCGGCCGCCTTTTTGCCGGTGCGGTAGACGGCGGCCCCCGCGCTCTGCAGGCGGCTTTTGATCAGGGCGTAGCTTTGGTTGATTTCCATTTTCCCGCCGCTGCCGGCGCCCGGGGTGATTGGCTCCGGGAAAGGGGCGGGCGGGCCGCCGCTAAAGCCGGAGCCGCCGAAAGCAGGGAAGGGCGCGGCAACGGG
>JBFMEJ010000259.1:0-3231 GCA_040753275.1 Bacillota bacterium | reverse complement strand
AAATAAGTCGCGACGGCTGTACTGATGATGCCGGCGGCGAGGAGCACCCCCACGTCCAGCGCCCAGTTGGAGAGCTGCCCGGTGACCAGGGCGCCGCGTAAAAAGTCGACCATGTAGCTTAAGGGATTCGCCGCGGCCACCACCTTTAACCAGGCCGGCATGATCGAAACGGGGTAAAGGGCGTTGGAAGCAAAAAACAGCGGCATGGTGAGGAGCTGGCCGACGCCCATAAAGCGCTCCCGGGTCTTCACCAGCGCGGCGATGATCATGGAAAGGGTGGCAAAAAACACCGCGCCCAGGGTGGCGACAAAAGCGGCGCCCAGCAGGCCCGGGATATGCCAGCGCAGCGGGATGCCGATCATGGCCGCCAGCAAAAAGACGATCGCCGCCTGGCTGAGCGCCCGCACCCCCGCCGCCAGGGCCTTGCCCAGCACCAGGGCCAGGCGCGGCACCGGCATGGCCAGAAACTTTTGCAGAACCCCCATATCTTTCTCCCAGATAATTGAGATTCCAAAAAATATGGCAATAAACATCACCGACTGGGAAAGAATTCCCGGCGTCAGAAAAGCCTGGTAAGATACGCCTTCCGGGTGAAAAGCCCGCACCTGGCCGAACGTCTGGCCGAAAATGACCAGCCACAGCACCGGCTGAATGGAGCGGGTCAACAATTCGGTAGGGTCGTGGCGCAACTTGCGCACTTCCATTTCCGTAATGGCCAGGATGCCATTCAGCGTCTCCCGGAAGACCTTCCCGGGCGAGCCAGGACTAGCCGAGGCGGCGGCTGAGGCGGCGGACCTGCTTGAGTTCACGATAATTCCCTCCCGTGGTGAACTGGTTTCCCGTGTAGTACGCAAACACTTCATCCAGGGAGGCGGCGGGATCACCCATGCTTTCCTTGAGCTGGGCCGGCGCCCCGACCACCACCATTTCCCCCCGGTCGAGGATGCCCACCCGCCGGCAAACGGCCTCCGCCTCCTCCATGTAGTGAGTGGTCAGGAAAATGGCCATCCGGTATTTTTGCTGCAAATCCAGCAGCCTTTCCCAGACCCCTTTACGCGCCACCGGGTCCAGGCCCACCGTCGGTTCGTCCAGAAAAAGCACGCGGGGTTCATGCAGCATGGCCTGGGCAATCTCCAGCCGCCGCACCATTCCCCCGGAATACTGGCGCACCAGCCGGGGCGCCGCGTCCGTCAGTTCCATGAAGGCCAGCAGCTCCCGGATTCGCTGTTCTCGCTCACTTTTTTTCAAGCCCAGGATTTTCGCGAAGATTAATAAATTCTCGTAACCAGTCAACGAGCCGTCGACCGAAAGGGCCTGGGGCACGTAGCCGATGCACTGCCGGACCCGGCCGGCCTGCCGGCGCACGTCGCAACCGCAGATTTTCGCTTCCCCGCCGTCCGGCGGCAAAAGGGTGGTCAACATCTTGACGATGGTTGTTTTCCCGGCGCCATTGGGCCCCAAGAGGCCGAAGACCTCCCCGGCGTCTACGGAGAAAGAAACGCCCTTGACTGCCGCCAAAGACCCGAACGAACGCCTGAGGTCCCGGACTTCAATGACCGCCTCCGGCGGCGTTTCCATCCGCTCCTTCATTTGCCCCGCCTCCATCTGCTCCGGCTGCGCTTTTCCGATGCGCCCCGCCTTCCGTTCCGCCCCCCGTTTCCGGCCGCCCGCTCACTTTGGCCAGCAAAATGTACAGCTGCCGCCTCTCCTGGTCATCAAGCGGGGCAAAGATTTCCGAAAGGGCCCGGCGGCGCGCCTGCCGCCAGGAACGAAAAAGCTCTTGCCCCTTTTCCGTCAGGTGCACCGTAACGACCCGTTCGTCCGCTTCGTTATCCCGCCGGCGCCGGACCACCCCGTCCCGCTCCAGCCGTTTCACGGCAATGGTCACCGAACTGGAACCGGTGCCCGTGCGCCCCGCAAGGTCCTTGATCCGCAAGGGGCCGTGGCGGTGAAGAAGGTGCAAAATCCAGTATTGCTCGGGGGTGATTTGACCCTGGCGCACCGGGTGCGAAAGCGCTCGCCAGCTCCGCCAGAGGCCCCAGATGGCGTCAACAATATGTTCTGTGAGAACATTTTCGTCGTCCCTGACCATTTCGTCCCCAATCATTATCTATTCCTATTCCCTTTCTCCCATTCTCAGTTACCTGTTTTTTACTCCCTGTTCCAAACATCTCCGGGAACTGGTCCTGAAATCTTTCGTTTGCACCCGGCACCAATAGGTTCATGTGGAGATTATATAATAAATTATATTTAATGTAAATATAATTTATGGTCAATAAACAATATTTTTCCCTCACCCCTTAAAAATTAAGCCTTGAAAAATTTTTCGAAAAAACCCTTTAAAAATTGTCTTTTGGTTCGTAATTAATAAGTAAGGCAAAGTGGGTGAAAATTTCCACGCCCAAAATTTGGCCATCAACAGGAGGTGCAGAACGTGAGCTAATCAAAGCATCCCTTATACCGGACAATCAGGAAAAGCCTTCCGGGCAATTCCCGGTCCGATGCTTTCCGATGTTATTTTCCAAAGGAGGTTGAGGTAAAAAATGCATCGAAAGAATCTGCAAAGGTGGCTTACTTTCCTGCTGGCGGTGGTTTTTCTCTGTACAACGGCCTTTCCTGCCTGGGCCGCGGACAACGGCAAACATTCCGGGAAAGGCGTCAATTTTTCCGCCACCAAAGATCATCAAATCAGGAATCAAGACAGGGACAGCGAAAAAAATGCGGGTCAAATTAAAGATCAGGACAGAAACAGGGACAGGGAGCGCACGCGCGAGGAGGGAGCCGTTACTGCCGGCAACGGTTTAAAGCTTCGCCTGGAAGTAGAACTGGAGAAGGAAACGGAAGCCGGGCTGGAAGACTATGAACTTCCGGAGAAACACGATCGGGCCGGGCTCCAGAAACTGGCTGAAAAGCTGGCGGCAAAACTGGACGCCCAACCGGGGGACGTGAAAATAATGCACCGGCTGGCCGTATATTACCGGAACCTGGGCGAATACGACAAGGCCATTGAACTCTGCAAAGAAATCCTGGCGGCAGACCCCGCCAACCAGGCGGCGCTGGTGCTGATGGCGTTAAGCTACCGGGCCAAGGGAGACATCGCGGCGGCCATTGAACAACTGCAGCAGTTGCTGGCGGAAAAAGAAACCGTGGGCCACTCCGTGTACGCCTACCTGGGCATTTTGCACGAAGCCGCGGGGAACCTTGCGCGGGCCGTGGAAAGCGTGGAGAAAG
>JBFMEJ010000258.1:0-3246 GCA_040753275.1 Bacillota bacterium | reverse complement strand
TAAACCGAACAGGAGGAAGCGTAAACCACTTTCTTCACTCGCGGTTTTTGCTGGGCTACCTTTCTAAAATGGCTAGAAGCCCTTGGCTTTAAGTACATAGTGAGAACCCAAGCAAAGGCTTGGATCCAGGGCGAAGAGTACACTGGAACACTGAGCCGCTTAAAAATAGAGCCGGGAACATTATTGGACCTGGGGATTGTCCGTTACCAAAAGGAAGTAGCCTGGCTTGTGCAGATGGCAGTGCGCTTTTTGGCAGGCCAAGCCGAACCCTGGCTGCTGGCTACGAACCTCACTGGCGAACGAGCGGAGCAGATTGCCAACTGATACCTGGCCGGAATTGGCCTACGGTGGGATGCAGAACAAAAAAGTGGGGATGACTCAGTGGGAAAACCGGTTGACAAAATAATCAGTGGGAGTATAATATTAATAAATTTAAATATGTAATTACGTGGGTGAGGTGTTTATTTATGAAGGGAACAACAGAGATTTTGAAGGCTTTGGCCGACGGGACGCGTTTGCAGATTCTTCTGCTCCTGTCCCGGCAGGAGATGGCGGTATGCGAGCTGATCGCCGCTCTGAAACTGTCGCAGCCGGCGGTTTCCCACCATCTGAAAATTTTAAAGCACGCCCGGCTGGTGAAGGACACCCGGGAGGGAAAGTGGATTTTTTACACCATTGACGAAAAGAACTTTTCCGCGCACGCCAAACTCCTGGCTGAATTTTTCTCTACCGTGCAGGCCAATCTGGAAAAGGGCGTGCAGGCGTCGCCCATCCGCACCCAGCCCTGCCTGTGCGAAGAGCTGCAGACGAAGGCCGGGATTCGGAAGAGGGATGATGCGCTGGTAAACAGTTAGCTTTCCGGGAAAGGACCGGGGACCGGAACCGACTCCGGAGAAACCCTCGCCGGAGCCGGTTGCTTAGAGTTTACAATGAAAAACGAAATCGGTGAAAAGAGGTCTTCATTAAATGAAAGAGCGCGATAAATTTATTTTGATGGTGATCGCCTTTTTAATTGCCTTCTCCATTCCGCTCAGCCACCCGCGGGTGCAGTCGGCCATCCTGGAGGCCTTTTTCATGCTCCAGGACTACGCCCAGAAGCACGTGCTCACGTGCCTTGTCCCGGCGTTATTCATCGCCGGGGCGATTGCCGTGTTTGTGTCCCAGGCGTCGGTTTTGAAGTTTTTCGGCGCGGGGGCGAATAAGGTTTTATCCTACGGCGTGGCTTCCGTCTCGGGAAGTGTGCTGGCGGTTTGCTCCTGCACGGTGCTGCCGCTCTTTGCGGGCATTTATACCCGCGGCGCCGGGATCGGGCCGGCCACGGCGTTTTTATACTCCGGCCCGGCCATTAACGTGCTGGCCATCATTTTAACGGCCCGGGTGCTGGGCCTGCCGCTGGGCATTGCCCGGGCCGCCGGCGCGGTGGTTTTCTCGATCGTGATCGGGCTTTTGATGCACCTGATCTTCCGGAAAGAAGACCGGGAGCGGGAGGAAGCCGCCCTGCACCTGCCGCCGCCGGAAGAAGACCGCCGGGCCTTGTGGCAGTATGCCCTTTACTTTGCCACCATGGTGCTCATCCTCATTTTTGCCGCCTGGGGTAGGCCGGAGCAGCCGGTGGGCTTTTTTAGCGCGGTTTACGTGGTCCACTGGTACCTGGCGGTATTTTTCCTCGTCGTGCTGGCCGTGCTCTTGAAGCTCTGGTTCAACAAAGAAGAAATGGTTACCTGGGTGGAATCCACCTGGGGCTTCGCCAGGCAAATCTTCCCGCTCCTTTTGGGCGGCGTGCTGGCGGCGGGGTTTCTCATGGGCCGGCCTGGCCTGGACGCGGGAATCATCCCGGCGAGGTACATTGCCGCCCTGGTCGGGGGGAATTCTCTGGAAGCGAACCTGCTGGCCTCGGTGGCGGGGGCGTTCATGTACTTTGCCACCTTAACGGAGGTACCCATCCTCCAGGGTCTCCTCGGCAGCGGGATGGGTCAGGGCCCGGCGCTGGCGCTCTTGCTGGCCGGCCCGGCGTTGAGCCTGCCCAGCATGATCGTGATCAGAAACATTATGGGCACGAAAAAAGCCCTGGTCTACATTTCCCTGGTGATCGTTATGTCTGCCTTAACGGGAATGCTTTTCGGCGCCATTGCAGGTTAAAGCAAGCCGAACTCGACCGGAAAAAGTGAGGACTGCCCCCGGGGTAGCGCCCGGGCGGCGCCGGTAGATAAAAGCTTAAAAACCGTGCGGAGTTAAAACCAAATGGGCAGGGAAAGGGTTTTGTTGGACCACAATCAAGCTGTTTTTAATAAACCTATTTTTTACAGGAGGAGCAGATAACCATGAGTGGCTGTTGCGACCCGAAAGCGCCCAGAGTATATAAATTAAATCTTGACGGTGGCCAGGTGGGCCTTTTGGGGGTAGAACAGGCTTTCCTGGAGGTACTCAGCCTCGGGATGGCAGACGAGGACGTGCTGGCCGGGGAACTGCTGCGCCGCCTGAAAAAGAATAACTACATCCCGGATAGTGCAACGGGTAAGTATAAAGCGGCGCTGCTTCGGGAGTATAAAGAGTTTGCCGTCAGGGCACAAAAGGACCAAAGGGAGGACAGCGGAAAGGAGGTGCCAAAAGGAAAGATGGAAATAAAAATTTTGGGGCCGGGGTGCGCAAAGTGCCACGCCCTGGAAAAAGCCGTCAGAGAGGTCGTTCAGGAAATGGGTGTGGCGGCGGAAGTAGCGGAGGTGCGCGACGTCAACGAAATTGCCCGCACAGGCGTGCTGCTTACTCCCGGCCTGATGATTAACGGCAAAGTTAAGTCCGCCGGGAAAGTGATCAGCAAGAACGAGATTAAAAAATATATTGAACAGGAAATGTAACTTAATGTTTTTGGTTGAAAGATTTAACATGAGCCAGTGGAATTGGCCGGCCTGGCGCACCGGAGTAAGGCCGGGTTGAAAACAACCCCGTTAGACTAAGGAGGGAAAATTTAACAAATGGCGGAACCGGTTATGAAAAAACTTTCTTCTCTGGATCGCTACCTGACCCTGTGGATTTTTTTGGCCATGTTTGTCGGTGTGGGAGCAGGTTACGTATATCCCCAGATTGCTAATTTCTGGGGAAAATTCCAGGTGGGGACGACAAACATTCCCATCGCCATCGGCTTAATCTTGATGATGTACCCGCCCCTGGCCAGGGTGCGCTACGAAGAAATGCCCACCGTTTTCAAAGATAAAAAGCTGTTGACCCTATCCCTCGTGCAGAACTGGA
>JBFMEJ010000257.1:0-3271 GCA_040753275.1 Bacillota bacterium | reverse complement strand
TGCCGGTTCGCTTGCCGCGGCTGCGCTGTGTCCGGTTCCCGACCCTTCGCATATGTCGCTCGCCCGGACAAATTCCAGCCCTCATTTTCATTCTTTATGGAGAGGACGGCAGTCTTCATGGGCAACTCCCCAGAAAATAGTCGTCAGTCGTCGGGATAGTCGGAATTCGTTAAAACGAATTCCAGATTGAACTTGCTTGATCGATTTTCATGATTAATGGTGGGAACGAACGTTCTCATGAGCAACTCTTCAGAAAATGTCAGGCCCAAAGTTTTCCAGGCACAAAGGCTCAAGGTTGTCTCTCCATATCTCTTTGTGCCTTAATGCCTCTGTGCCTTAGAATAAGTTAAGTGCCTGGCACTTAACTTAAGCATACCCCCGCCGGCGGCGGAAGAAGAAGCGCAAGGGGGTGCCCGTAAAGCCCCAGGCCAGCCGGAGCTGATTTTCCAGGTAACGCAAATAGGAAAAATGCAGCAGTTCCGGATCGTTAACAAACAGCGCAAATGTCGGCGGCCGGTTTTGGACCTGGGTGCCGTAAAAAATTTTCAGCCTTTTTCCCTTTTGGGACGGCGGCGGGTTTCTCAGCTGGAGATCGGCCAGCAGGGCGTTTAGGGAACCGGTCGGGATCGTCCGGTTAAATTCTCCCCATACGTCCACAACTAATTGCAGCAACTGGCGGATACCCTTGCCGGTCAGCGCGGAAATAAACGCAACCGGAGCATAAGACAAAAAGGGTAATTCCTGATCAACTTCCTCCCGGTACCGGTCGGCCGCGCGTTTGTCCTTTTTCAGCAGATCCCACTTGTTCACCGTCAGAATACTTGCCTTCCCCTTTTCGTGCACGTAGCCGGCAATGCGTTTGTCCTGTTCGGTCACCCCCTCCAGCGCATCCAGCATCACCAGGGAGACGTCGCAGCTGTCAATCGCTTTGAAGGCCCGCATCACGCTGTACCTTTCGGTGGCTTCGTCGATTTTGCTCTTCCGCCGGATCCCGGCGGTATCCACCAGCAAAAAACGGCGCCCGGCGTGTTCAAACAGGGTATCAATGGCGTCCCTGGTGGTGCCCGGTTGGGGGCTGACGATGACCCGCTCAAAACCCAGGATTTTATTCACCAGGGAAGATTTACCCACATTCGGCCGGCCGACCACGGCGACCCTGATCAGTTCTTCCGGACAGGCTTCCTCTTCGCGGGCAGGCAGCGCCTGCAAAATTTGATCCAGCAAATCGCCGGTGTTCAGCCCCAGGGCGGCCGAAACGGGAATGGGCTCGCCCAGGCCCAGGCGGAAAAAGTCGTAATGCTCGCCGGCAAATTTTTCCGCCTTATTGGCCACCAGCAAAACGGGCTTTTCGGAACGCCGCAGCATTTGGGCAATTTCTTCGTCGGCCGGCGTGAGCCCCGCGCGAGCGTCGACTAAAAACAAGAGGACGTCGGCCTCCCGGATGGCCAGTTCAACCTGGCGGCGGGTTTTCCCGGAAATTTCGTCCGTTTCCTGAAAGTCGAGGCCCCCGGTGTCCACCAGGGTAAAGACGCGCCCGCTCCACTCCACATCCTTTTCCAGGCGGTCCCGGGTCACCCCTGGTTTCTCTTCGACAATGGCCACCCGTTCTCCTACCAGCCGGTTAAATAAAGTTGATTTGCCTACGTTCGGCCGGCCCACGATGGCCACCACTGGCTTGGGCATTCAGGCCACTTCCCCACTCAGTCATTTAGCGCGAGCCGGCAAAGCTCCCGCGGCCCCCCGGCCTTTGCCGCCGGCACGCCCAGGCGGCGGGCAAGTTCGGGCAAAGTCAGGCCGTCCAGGAAAACGTCGTCTTTTTCCCGCAGCATCACCGCGGGGATGATCAAAAGGTCGCCCAACTTCCTGCCCGCCAGCCCGGCCAGCAGGTCTTGCGCCGTCAATAAACCCGCTACAGTTACTGTTTCGCCAAAAAAACGGTTGGTTACGCCAATTAACTGCACTTCCAGGTTCTCTATTTCGTTCAGTCGCCCGACGACCGGCTTGAGGATCTCCTCTCCCAGTTTCCCGGTGGCAACAGTCACTTTTCGGGGCCGGGCCAGCCCGGCGGGCAGCTTTTTTGCCGCCGCAGCCCACTCGTCCCAAAAAAGCCGGACCAGCCCCACGCCGTTTTCCAGCTGCGGAAAACCGGCGTAATCTTTCGCCGGCGGAACGGGCTCCCCGGCCAGCAAATAAAACTCGTCGGCGGCAAAAACGAAAGGGCGGCCTCCGCGCCGCCGGCAGGCGCGCTGCCATTTCCGGATGAGGCCGGTGATTTCCCGGGCCTCCTCTTTATTATATATCCGCAGCGGATACAACTTATCCCGGTAGCGGGTGAGGCCCACCGGAACCGCCGCCAAAGAACGCACCGCCGGCCATAAACTGTAAAGATCACTGATCGTCCTTGCTAATTCCGGGCCGTCGTTGATCCCCGGGCAAAGGACGGCCTGGGCGTGCATCTCAATCCCGGCGCCGGCCAGAAAGCGCAGCTGTTCCATAATTTTCCCCGCCCGCGGATTATTTAACATCTTTTCCCGTAAAACGGGGTTGGTGGTATGCACGGAAATATACAGCGGGCTCAACCGCTGACCGGCAATCCGCTCCAGATCCTCCCGGCGGACGTTGGTCAGGGTGATAAAATTTCCCTGGGTAAAGGAAAGGCGGTAGTCGTCGTCGTTGAAATAAAGGGTGCTGCGCAGGCCCCTGGGCATTTGGTCCAAAAAGCAAAAAATGCACCTGTTCCGGCAGCGTTTGATGCGCCCCAGTTCGCGGGGGCCGAACTCCAGCCCCAGGCTGTCCTCGTAATCCTTTTCGATGTCCAAAAGCCAGCTTTCGCCGCCGGGTTTGACCACCAGGATATTTAGTTTTTCCCCGCAGCTTAAAAACCGGTAATCCACGATATCCCGGACCGGCTGCCCGTTAATTTCCACAATCCGGTCGCCCGGCTCCACCCCCAGTTGGTGGGCGATGCCGCCGGCAGCAACTTTTTCTACGGGAAGACCATTCTGGATCATTGATCTGATAGCTTCTCCTTGCAAAAACAACCTGGATACCCTAATCTATTCTAACTCCACTTATAAAATTAAAATAATAAACTAATCTTCTGGCAGATCAAAAACAAGAAGCCCTTCAATCTGGCGAAAATGCCTGATGTTCCGGGTAACTAAAGCTGCTTCTTGTTCCAGGGCGGTGCCGGCTATGATCGCATCTGCAGGGGTCAACCCATTAGGGCGATAAAACCGCAGTAAGATCCCTGCGCGTTTAGCGATCCTTT
>JBFMEJ010000256.1:0-3276 GCA_040753275.1 Bacillota bacterium | reverse complement strand
TTGTTATTTTCCGCGAGAACCTCTGGATTCATATCTTCTTGATTATTCATATCTTCTTTATTCAGATGGTCACCCACCTGCTTCACCTCACCATCAGGTACTACCCTCTGTGCCTTTGTGCCTGTGAAACTTCATCCCCTAAATTTTTACCTCCGCGTCTTTCCCATCGCTGCCCTTTTCTTCTTTCTTCTTGATAATCGTATCGATCCGCAAGATGGCCTCGGCCACTTCGCCTGCCGCTTTGAAGGCGCAGGTTTTGACCGGCAGGGGATCGACCACCCCCGCCTGGTACATGTCGCAGATCTCGCCCGTGTCGCAGTCGACGGCCAGGGCATCGTTATTGCTTTCCACCTGGGCGGCGATCACGTCGCCGATTTTCTCCAGGGCGTTAAAGCCGGCGTTGGTGACGATCTGGGCCAGGGGACGCTTGAGGGCTTCCACCACGCAATCCACACCGTAGGCGGCCATCCCGCGCATCCCGGCGCGCAGCTTTTCCACTTCGCGGGCCACAGCCACCTCCAGAGCGCCGCCGCCGGGCACAATGCCCCCGCGCAGCGCCGCCTGGACGGCAGCCGCCGCGTCCCGGGCAATGCGCTCGCGCTCGCCGACCACTTCCCGGGTGGATGCGCCCACCACCACCGTGGCCATAGGCTTGCCGGCCCCTTCACAGATCCAGACCTGCTCCAGTTTTTCGTCGTTAAAAACCCGGCGGGCGTGCCCCAGATATGCTTTAAGCTGTTCCAGATCCTTTTTTAAGCCAGTCCGCTTGAGCATGCGCGCGCCGGTGTGTTCGGCCGCTTTCCGCAATTCCCGTGCCCGCACCCGCTGGACGACCATCACGCCCGCGTCGGTGAGCATTTCTTCGGCCAGGTCGCTGACCCCGCGGTCAACCAGCACCAGCCCAACCCGCAGCGCGATGATCTTCCGGACGTTCTCCCGGAACTGATTCTGCAGTTCCAGGTAGCGCGAAAATCCCGACTCGGTGGAGAGGGCTTCGTCTTCAATTTCTTCCGGCTCCAGGGCATCGTCGATGACCAGCACCGGCACGTTTTCCAGTTCGCGGGGCATCTGGCGGTTTAAGCGCTCTTTGGTGATGATCACGCCGGAAAAAACCTGGTTTTCGGCCCCTTCCCGGGCAGTGATGATTTCGGCAAACTTAAAGGCCGGCTCCTTTAATTTTTCTTCGCCAATCAGGCGCGCCGCCCGGACCACCAGGTCGGCGATGTCCTCGCGGCCCCGCCCGGCCACCAGGGCCACCCGGCGTACGGCGGGATCGTCCAGCCCGGCCAGGGGGCGGGCCTTTTCCTGCATTAATTCCAGTCCTTTTTTTAAACCGGCGCGCAGGCCCTCGATCACCCTGGCCACGGGCACCCCCCGGGAAACCAGCTCCACTCCGGTCCCCACCATCGCCCCGGCCATGACGGTGGCCGTGGTGGTCCCGTCGCCGACCTCCTCCTGCTGCGCCTTGGCGATGTTGATCAGCATCCGGGCCGCCGGGTGGTTGGCCTCCATCTCGGTCAGGATGGTTACGCCGTCGTTGGTAATGATCACTTCCCCGAAGCGGTCCACCAGCATGGTATCCAGGCCTTTGGGACCCAGCGTGCCTTCCACCGCCGCGGTGATGGCCCGGACAGCGTTGGCGTTGGTCACCAGGGCGGCCAGCCGCTCGTTCACTTCGGCGCCGCCGCTGGCCTGCTGCTTCAACGTCAAATCCGGCTACCTCCACCTTTAAAGATACGCTCCAAAGCAATCGAGAGATTCTCGGTCAGGTAATCAACGATACTGATTACCTTGGCGTAATCCATCCGGATGGGCCCCAGCACCCCCAGGGAACCGGCAGGCTGGCCGCCCACTCCGTACGTCGCGATGACCATGCTGCAGTCCTGGATGGCCTGGCAGCTGATCTCGCCGCCGATGCGGACGTTTACCCCGGGTTTGCTGATCTGCGCCAGCAGGTTTGCCAGCAGGCTTTCCTGCTCCAAAAGGCTCAACAGCGTTTTCACCTTTTCAATATTATGAAACTCCGGCTGGTTTAAAATATTAAACAGTCCGCCCAGATAAATCTTGTCTTCGGCGCCGGGAACCAGGCTGGAGCGCAGGACCTCCAGAATTAGGTCTAGAACGTGCCGGTGTCTGGTTAACTCCAGGTAAATTTCTTTGATCAAGGTAAACTTGATCGTTTCGACGGTATGGCCGCTGAGCTTGGCGTTTAACACGCTCGAGATGGTCGCCAGATCGCCGGCAGTAATGGTGGCGGGAATGTCGATCAGCCGGTGCTGGATCATCCCGTTATCCAAAACCAGCATCAGCAGGGCGCGCCCCGCGCCCATCTCGATTAACTGGATGTGTTTGTACGACCCGGCCTCGATTTTCGGCGACTGAACCACCGCCGCGCACTGGGTCAGCTGGGATAAAAGCTGACCGGTGCGCTGAAGAAGAAGGCCGATATCCCTGACTTTGCTCGTGTACTCCTGCCTGATCAGGTCTTCTTCTTCCGGCGATAGTTTGTATTTTTGCATCAGGTAGTCTACATAATACCGGTAACCCCGTTCAGAAGGGATCCGGCCGGCGGAGGTATGCGGCTGCTCAATAAAACCCATTTCTTCCAAATCCGCCATCTCGTTCCGGATGGTTGCCGGACTAACCCCTAGTCTATACTTTCTGGCGATGGTCCGCGAACCAACGGGTTCCGCAGTATCGATATACTCGTTAATAATGGCCAAAAGAATTTGCTGCTGGCGGGAATTTAGTTCCATCCGGCGCCACCTCCTTTTGTTAGCACTCGACTTCTTTGAGTGCTAAACACCTAAGTTAAAACATAGCACTCCCGCAGGCATTTGTCAAGGTCTAGACAAAGCTGGCAAACACCTGGTTAGCCACCGGCAGTGCTCGGGGGGTAAGGCGTAAGAAATTGTTTTTTATTTCAATCAGATTTAACTTCAATAAACGGTCCAGCTCGGCGCGGTAAACCTCTTCGACGGCCTGCCCGAAGCGGCCGGCAAAAGCTTTCAAATCAAGGCCCTCCCGCAGGCGCAACCCTAAAAAAACAGTTTCCGCCAGCAAGGTTTGCCTGGTTAGTTTTTCCCGTCCGGCAACCGGCAATTCCCCCGCTTCCAGACGGGCAGCGTATTTTTCGAAAGAAGTTTCGTTGCTGCACCGGCTCCAGCCGTCAAAAGAATGGGCCGCCGGGCCAAGGCCCAGGTAAGGGAGGTTGCGCCAGTAGCGCAAATTGTGCCGGCACTGGCCGGCCGGTACGGCAAAATTGGAAATTTCGTA
>JBFMEJ010000255.1:0-3283 GCA_040753275.1 Bacillota bacterium | reverse complement strand
CGGGATATTCCCACCGAGCCAAAATATAAAGTGAGCACGTAAAAAGTGGTGTCCGTGCTGCCCTGCATGGTGGAAACCAGCTGGCCGATAAAGCTGTCCGGGCCGTGGGTGGCGATGAGATCCGTGGCGATCCCGAGGGCTGCGCCGCCGGAGAGCGGGCGCATGATGGCGTGGGGCAGCACCTCGGCAGGAAAACCGACCAGGTTCAGGGCCGGCGAAAGAGTCTGGACCATCAGCTCCATGGCTCCGGACGCCCGGAAGACGCTGATCGCCACCAGCATGGCCACCAGGTAGGGGATGGTCTTAATGGCCGTGGCAAACCCTTCCCCGGCCCCTTCCACGAACGCTTCGAAAACCGGCACCCCCCGGAGCATGGCCGCCAGCGGCACTAAAAGCAACGTGAGCGGAATCGCCCAGCGGGAAATTTCCGCGATTATTTCGTACATGCCACCCGCCTCCTCCGTTGACTTTACCCGGCTCCACTAATCAAGAAAAGCTGAAACTACTAAATCACCACCCGCCTTCCCCGGGAGGGAGAAGAAACCCCCGGAGCCGCGGGCTTTTTTGCTCTGGGTCTTCGTACCTGTTGTATACTTTGCACCTTGTTCCTTAACCCCTTTACCCCTTCGTCTCTTTGTCCCTCTGTGCCTCGTACCTCTGTGCCTCTGTGCGTTCATCCCCATGCCCCGCTTGCCCGAGGAGCTTAAGGGCTCTAAATTGCTTTACCGCCCCTGCAAGTGGTATATAAAACGCATCACCCTGTCCACCACGATTGCCACGCCCATCCCGCAGGCGGTGGCAAAAATGGTTGTCCCCACGATGGCCGTAGGATCGGCTGAATTATGCATTAAGCGGATGCCGATGATGGTCGAGGGAATTAAGGTCAGGCAGGAGGTGTTCAGCGCCAGAAATGTGCACATGGCGTCCGTGGCCGTCTTCGGATCGCCGCGGTTGAGTTTTTGCAGCTCCTGCATGGCAATCAGCCCCATGGGGGTAGCGGCGTTGCCCAGACCCAGGATATTCGCACTTAAGTTCATGATCACGGCGCCCAAAGCCGGGTGCTCTTTCGGCACTCCGGGAAACAACAACCGGGTGAGCGGCCGCACCAGCCTGGCCAGGGCCCGCACCAGGCCGGCGGCTTCGGCCAGCCGCATAATCCCCAGCCAGAAGGCGATGATGGCGATCAGGTTCAGTGAAGTCTTCACTGCGTTATTAGCCCCTTCCAAAGCCGCCCTGGTGATTACTTCAATCTGCCCGTTGGCCCCGGCCACCAGGATGCTGAAAACAATCATGCCCAGCCAGATGTAATTGACCACCTTGAAACACCTCTTCTTGAAGAAATCCGGCCCCCTCCGGAAAAAAGCTGTCTTTTTTAGTTCTATGAAAGAGGTGGACAAGATAGAACCGGGCGATGAATACGATCAGGAAAACAACTATTTAACCGGGGCAGATTACAAAAAAAATCAGGGGCAGGAACCTGGACCCCTGTTAAATTATCTCATGATCTTCTGCTTGAACACCCCTTTTAACCCTGCCCTGGCCACCCGGGCGTGGATCAATTCCACATCCGTGCTGTACAGCCCCTTTTCCTGCATCCGCTGGAAATAGACCGAGCCTGAAAAGGTATATTTCTTCTTTAACCCTTCCTCTGTTTTCATTTCACGGTGCATAAAGGCGATTAAATCGCCGCTGCAGGTTTCTTCCGGCAGGACCAAAGGCTCTTTTCCGGCCAGGCGGCGGACGGCGTTGTGCCCGGCCAGAAAACCGGTGATCATCGCTTCGGTGTGGCCTACCAGCAGGCCGGTTTTCTCACCCGCGCAGAATAAATTTTCGATCCCCTCCACCCGCAGGGCGTCGTCGCACGGCGCCATGGCCATAAAACGAACGGAATTTCCCTTCCCGCCGGAATAGGGATCGGTAAAGCGCGCCTCCTCAAACCCCTTGATGGTGCGCAGGACCGCCAAAGGCATGTAAGGGGTCATCAATTTGGCCTGGCCGGTGTCCAGCAAGATGAGATTCGCCGCAAACTCCGCCAGATTGTACTGCTGGCAGGCCTTCCGGCTGAGGATCTCCTTCTTTTGCGCCTCCGGGGGCAGCGGGATTACCAGCACCCCCTTTTTCTCCAGTTCGGCCACCAGCCACGGGGCCAGCGAACGCTTCTCCAGTTTGCAGGAACCGCTCAGCGCCTCGAACTGGGGGAAGCCCTCCCCCGCCACGATTTCCGGCACGCCCGCCTTGGCCGTGATGCTCACCCGCGGGCCGAAAGTGGGACAGCGCAAAATGCACATGGCGCAGCCAAAGCCGTAGCGCGTGCAGTTTTTGACCGGACCGGCGGTGCCGGTGGCGTCAATAAAAACATCTCCCGGGATATTCTTGCCCTGGGCGGTATAGACTTCGCTGATTTCCCCGCCCTTTTTCACCACGCCCACCGCGTGCGCCTGCAGACGCACGTCCACGCCCAGTTGAAGCAGGGCTTTCCGGACGACGGGCTCGATTCTGGTGACGTCGTAAAGAGTGGCGTGATTGTGGCCGGGGAAATTTAAATTGCGGTGCCGGGCCACCCTTTCCACCAGCTGAAAAAAATCGTCGCCGCCCATCGCCCGAAGTTCCTCGGCGGCCGTAAAGCGGCCGTTGTTGCGCATGATGCCGCCCACCAGCCCGGTGCCCAGGAGCAAATCCGTCTTTTCCAGCAGAATCACCTGCGCGCCCGCCAAAGCGGCGGAATAGGCGGCGGCGCAGCCGGCCCACCCTCCTCCCGCCACTACCACCACTGCCATCGTTCATTACCTCCCTGCCACTCGCCGGTCGCTGGATTCCAGAGGCCGGTGGAAAAACAGCAAAGGAAAAGGCATTTCACATTAAACAAAAGAAGGGCGCCCCTGGCAAAGCTCCCTGGGAAAACTTTTTCTTGGTTATTATATTCTAATAGACAAAATCTGGTTGCCGCATTTTTAATCTAAACTCCCATGGATAATTTTTATCACAGCCACGGCGAAAATGTTGCCGCGTTATTTTCATGCCAAAATAAAAGGGCCGCGGGCAGCCGATTGTTTTTTGCTGCTCGCGGCCTGAAATGCCCTGTTCGTGCGCCTGCACCTCCGGACCTGTTTTTAACTTTTTCCTTTTCCGGTTGTTTCGGTCTTCCTGGTTTTCCCCCCAAAAATCTTCAGGCCGGCGGCGCTTGCGGCGGCGCGCCCGCCGCCGGTGAAGCCTGCGCAAATTGCTGTTGCTGCTGCCGGTTGTCTTTTTTCCAAAGGGACTCAATCTTCTCCAGCACCTGGGG
>JBFMEJ010000254.1:0-3296 GCA_040753275.1 Bacillota bacterium | reverse complement strand
GAAACGGCCCTGGAACAGGCCGCCGCCCTGGCCGACCTGCTGGAAATCCGGGAAGAGCTGGCCGAACAGGGCTACCTGCCGGAAGAAAGGCCGAAAAAAGCCGCGAAAGCGCCCCGCGCCCCGGAAATTTTAACCTTCACCTCTTCCGACGGTTTTAAGATCCTGGCCGGCCGTAATAACCGGCAAAATGATTACCTGACCATGCGCCTGGCCAAAGACAACGACCTGTGGCTGCACGCCAGGGAGATTCCCGGTGCCCACGTAATCATCAGGGCCGGGGAGCGGCCGCCCACCCCGGTCGCCCTCCGGGAGGCCGCCGCTATCGCCGCCTATTACAGCCAGGCCAGGCAGTCGCAAAACGTCCCCGTCGATTACACCCTGCGCAAGAACGTCCATAAACCGCGGGGGGCCCGGCCCGGCTTCGTCATTTACAAGGAGCAGCGCACACTGGTCGCTGACCCGGACGAAGCACTGGTCGAGCGGCTCAAAGTAACCGCGCAAGACAGCCGGGGGAACAATGAGGACAATTCCGCTAAAATGAAGTAAATTTGCGGGCAATTGTTTTTCGCCCGCTGCGGACCGGGCCGGCGGCACTTTCATCGGCAGCAACTTAAATAAAAGCGCTTCTCTTTACCGGCCCGTCAGGTACAGCACCAGGGCCGTGATGAGCATCACCAGAAACAAGACCATCGTCAGCCCACCAAAATTGGTCAGCGGCTTGAGCCGAATTCCTTCCTCCTCCGATTTGACCCGCACATAGCGGTAAACCTTCAGCCTGCCGACCACATCCATCACCAGGCGGTCCGCCAGGTCGGGCTCGCCTCCTTTTTCCAGCAGGCTGCGGCCGGTTATTTCCACCCACCTTGCTTCATCTTCCGCGGCCAGCTTCAACCGCAAATAGTTTTTAAACTCTTTTTCCCGGGGCTTGATTTTTTGAAAAAAAATCTTTCGCTCTCCCCTGTTCAACTCCCGGGTGGTTTTCAGCAAAAGGCGCTTTTCCTCCGGCAAAAGGCCGAACTGCCCGGCGATCAGGCCGGCAAATTCCCTGGACAACAGACATCCTCCTTAAAAACTCTTTAAAAACCATGCTCAGTTTACCATACCGGACCCACCCGGGACAACCAGGATCAGAAACAAGAATTAGACCCTCATGCCGCTTTTTTCGCGGCACCACCAATTTATTTTCAGGGCCGGGGGTAGGAATCAGGGGAAGTCCTCATGCTGGAAATAATTATTTTTGCTTCTCCAATTTTTGTTCCCTCGTGCTGATAATAAGAATATGGTAATATTATACATATTAAAGTCAGGGATTGGGGTCATTGTTAATCCCCTTTAAACTTCGCGTCCCGGGCGTCTTTGCGGTTTAACCCGGTTCCAGAAGGAAAAAGCGGTTCCGTTCGCGAAGTTTTTCCTAACCGTCAAACCGGAAGGGTGAATATGGTGGAAGTTTACGCACTGGTCGGCCCCAGCGGCACGGGGAAGAGCCACCGGGCCGTGTCTGTTGCTCACGAACTGAACGTGGACGTGATTATTGACGACGGTTTGCTCATTCAGGATACCCGCATTCTGGGGGGCTTTTCGGCCAAACGCCAGCCCACGCGGATCGGCGCCATCCGGGCGGCCCTTTTCTTAAACGAGGACCATGCCCGGCAGGCTAAAGCAATTCTCCGGCAGTTGCGTCCGGAGAGGGTGCTGATCCTGGCCACCTCTGCACGCATGGCCGAAAAAATCGGGGAGCGGCTGGAATTGCCGCCGCTTACGAAAACAATTACCATCGAGGAGATTGCCTCGCCGAAGGAAATTCGGAAAGCACGGATCGAGCGCACTCAGCACAGCAAGCACGTTATCCCGGCGCCCGCCGTCGAGGTGAAGAAAAGTTTTCCGGATACGCTCATCGATCCGTTAAAAATTTTTTTACAACGCAAAGGGGCATCCGAAAAAAAGAGCTGGCTGGAGCAGTCGGTCGTCCGGCCGACCTTTACGGGGCACGGAAAACTGACCATCACGCACGGCGCCCTGGCCGCCATTGTCGCCCGGGCCGCCGAGGAAGTCCCGGGCGTAAAAAGCGCCGGCAAAATAAATATTCACCAACAGGATGAAGGTGTAATTATCGAATTGCATCCCACCATCTACTACGGTCAACACCTGGGCAAGATCAGCCGCAAAATCCAGCTGGCGGTTAAAAAACGTCTGGAAGAAATGACCGGCCTGACGGTAAAGGCTGTCCACGTGCTCATCAAGGAACTGGGTTTCGTCAGACCGGTTTAATTTAAAGGGACAAAGGCACAAAGGCACAAAGAGAAAAGTACCCCGAATAAAATGTACCGGGAATATTACCTTGTGCCTTTATATCTGGGAAGGTTTGTTGCCTGATCTTTAATTTAAGTTAAGCTTTCGCTAAGTTAAGCTTTTGCCGCGAAAACGTGGTTGCCAATCCGGGCAACTACGGGCAACTGCCGGATCCATCGGTCCGTAGCCGTTTGCGGGTTGTAAAAGAACAGCGCCCCGTTGGTCGGGTCCTTTCCCTGCAGGGCCTGCAGCGCCGCGTTGACGGCAATTTCGTCCGGCTCCAGGTTGATTGAGCCGTCGGCCACCGGGGTAAACTGGTGGACGTAGGGGTTGCTCTGCAGAATCACTTCCCGGATTGTTTTCGGGAAGTGAGGGCTGGCTACACGGTTTAAGATTACCGCCCCTACGGCGACCTGCCCGGTGAAGCTTTCTCCGCGGGCTTCCGCGTAAATGATGCGGGCCAAAAGCATGAGATCGTCCCGGGAGATATTGCTTCGCGAAATCGTTTCCGTCACCATTCCCGCGGCGCGATTCGGGATAATCAAGACCTCTCCCGGCCGGATCAGGGTGCTTCTCAACTTATTTACTTTGATTAACTGCCCCAGGGAAACGTCGAACTTTTGGCTGATGCCCGATAACGTGTCCCCTTCTTGAATTGTGTAGCAGACCAGGCTCCGGCAGCCGAGCGGGTCTTTTACCTCCGCCCGTACTCCATAGACGAAGAGACCTTGCATCAAAAGCAAGGCCAGAACAAACACCGCAATAAATTTAAAATGTTTGGCCATTCATGCTCTCCTTTCTGGCTCACATAATAGTTTTGACAAAAAAACGGCTTCTTATTCACTCATTAATTACCATTTGTACCATATAATTTTTTAAAGATTGGGCAATAAAAAACGGAGGAAAGACCTCCGGGAGAAAATCCACCCTAAATACCCTTTAACCGCCGTTCGTTTGCCGTCCTCCCCCTACTTTCCCTGGCGCTGCAGAACCCTGATGTCAATGTC
>JBFMEJ010000253.1:0-3296 GCA_040753275.1 Bacillota bacterium | reverse complement strand
GGCCGCGGAAATTGTCGGGCGGGGCAAAATCCTGATCGATCTGGGGGCCGATTTTCGTTTTCGCAAGGCCGAAGTTTACGAAAAATGGTACGGGGTAACCCACACCGCCCGGGAACTGGCTGCGGAAGCCGCGTACGGGCTGCCTGAAATACACCGGGAGAAAATCCGCACGGCCCGGCTGATCGCCAACCCCGGCTGCTATCCGACCAGTGTCATCCTGGGTTTGGCCCCGCTTTTAAAAAACGGCCTGGTCGAATTGAACAACATTGTGATTGATTCCAAGTCCGGGGTTTCCGGGGCCGGCCGGGGCCTTTCCCTGAACACCCACTACTGTGAAGTCAACGAAAATATTAAAGCGTACGGGGTGGCCTCCCACCGCCATACGCCGGAAATCGAGCAGGAGCTGAGCCTGCTGGCCGGGAAGGAAGTGGTGGTGTCTTTTACCCCGCACCTTACCCCGCTGACCCGCGGCATCCTGAGCACCGTCTACGGGAAGCTGACCCGGCCCGTCGGCCAGAAAGAAGCACTGGCCTTGTACCGGGAATTCTACACCGGCGAACCTTTCGTCCGCATCCTGCCAGCCGGGATGCTGCCCGCCACCAAGATGGTCGCCGGTTCCAATCATTGCGACGTGGGGGTCGTCGTGGATCAGCGAACGGGAAGAATTGTGATCGTTTCCGCCATCGACAACCTGATTAAAGGGGCATCGGGACAGGCCGTCCAGAATATGAATATTATCCTGGGGTTACCCGAAGACACCAGCCTGGAGGGACCGGGGGTCTACCCGTAAGGAGCAGTTTGTTTTTTATTTTTTGGGGAACGGGGGTTATCGCTTTTGAAAGACAATGCTCTCAAAGTTATCCCCGGCGGTGTGGCCGCCCCGCGGGGCTTCCTGGCCGCCGGAGTGAGCGCCGGGATCAAATACAAAGAAAAGAAGGATATAGCTTTAATTTTTTCCGAGGTCGTCGCAAGCGCGGCCGGAATGTTCACCACTAACCGCGTGAAGGCCGCGCCCCTGCTGGTAACGATACCCAGGGTGAAAAACGGGGCGGCGCAGGCCATCCTGGCCAACAGCGGCAACGCCAACGCCTGCAACGGCGAGCAGGGCCTGCAGGACGCCCTGGCGATGGCCGCCGAAGCCGCCCGGTTGCTGCAAATTCCCCCCGAGTACGTACTGGTAGGTTCCACCGGAGTAATCGGCCAGCCCCTGCTCATGGAAAGGGTTTTACCCGGAATCGCCGCCGCCGCCGCAAACCTGAGCAAAGACGGCGGGCCAGCGGCCGCCGAAGCCATCATGACCACCGACACGGAGCCAAAAGAAATTGCCGTTCGCTTTTCTTTAGGCGACCGGGAAGCAGCCGCCGGCGCCATCGCCAAGGGGGCGGGGATGATTCACCCTAACCTGGCCACCATGCTCTGCTTTATCACCACAGATGCCGCCGTTTCCGCAAAATGCCTGCGGGACATCCTGCGTTACGCGGTGGATCGTTCTTTCAATATGGTCACCATCGACGGGGACACCAGCACCAACGACATGGTCCTGGCCCTGGCCAACGGCCGGGCTAACAACCCGCCAATTACGGAAGAAAACGAGGATTACTATATCCTCCGCGAGCAAATCACCCAAATCTGCATCCACCTGGCCAAAGCCGTTGCCCGGGACGGAGAAGGAGCCACCAAACTGCTGGAGGTGGAGGTAATCAACGCGCCGGCGGAGAAAGACGCCAGGCTGGCCGCCCGGGCCATTGCCCGCTCCAACCTGGTGAAAACGGCCGTGTTCGGCCAGGACGCCAACTGGGGGCGGATCCTGTGCGCCGCCGGCTACTCCGGCGCCGAATTCGACCCGCACCGGGTGGATATTTTCTTAAACGGCATCCAGGTGGCCAGGGACGGCAGCGCTTTGCCTTTTCCCGAGGAAGCAGCCGCTCACGCCCTGGCCGCCGGGACCGTGCAAATCCTGGTGGATTTGAAAAGCGGCCCCCACCGGGCCACCGCCTGGGGCTGCGACCTTACCTACGACTACGTACGGATCAACGCCCACTACCGGACGTAATCGGTCGTCGGTCGTCAGAGGTCGGAAGTCGGAAGTCAAAATAAGTTAAGTGCCAGGCACTTAACTTATTCCCCTCACACACTGACATAGGGCTTTTTTACTTTGTGCCTTTGTGTCTGTTGCCTTTGTGCCTACTATTATCAAGGGAGGCAAAAAACCTTGTCCGCCATCACCCCGGGCGAAAAGGCCGCCATTTTAGTGGAGGCCCTGCCCTACATCAAAAAGTTCTCCGGCAAAACGGTGGTCATCAAGTACGGCGGCCACGCCATGACCGACCCTGACTTGAAAAAGGCGGTCCTCACCGACGTGGTGCTGATGAAATACGTCGGCATCCACCCCGTCCTCGTCCACGGCGGCGGACCCGAAATCACCGGCCTGCTGAAGAGGCTCAACATCGAATCACACTTCGTCAACGGCCTGCGTGTTACCGACCGGGAGACGATGGAAGTGGTCGAAATGACCCTGGCCGGCAAAATCAACAAAGAACTGGTGGCTTTCTTAAACGGTATCGGGGGTAAAGCCGTCGGCCTTTGCGGAAAAGACGCCGGACTGTTTGTGGCCAGGCGCAAGACCGGGCTAGTCAGACAGCCGGATGGAACCGTCAGCACCGTGGACATCGGATTTGTGGGCGAAATTGAACAGGTCAATCCGGAAATTGTAGATACCCTGCTCAAGGAAAGCTACATCCCGGTAATCGCCCCCGTAGCGACGAGCCCGGAGGGGGAAAGCTACAACATCAACGCCGACCACGCCGCCGGCGAGCTGGCCGTGGCGCTGGGCGCCGAAAAGCTGGTCATCTTGACCGACGTGGAGGGCATTTTGAGAAACCGGCAGGACAAGGATTCTCTGATTTCAGTGGTAAGGGCGGACGAAGTCCCCGGGTTGATTACTGAGGGAATTATTGAAGGCGGTATGATTCCCAAGGTGGAGTGCTGCCTGTCCGCCCTTTCCGGCGGGGTCAAAACCACCCACATCCTGGACGGCCGCGTCCCCCATTCAATCTTGCTGGAAGTATTTACGGACAGAGGAATCGGCACCATGGTTGTCCAGTAGGGGGGCAGGGGCTTTATGTAAACTCCTGAAAGGACATGAAGGTCCAAATCCCATATTCTTTTTTTTGAAGGGGGCTTTTTAATTGACTGGTAAACAGATCGTGGAATTATCCGATCGATATGTGATGAATACCTACGGCCGCATTCCCCTGGCCCCGGTGAAAGGCGCCGGCGCCCGGCTCTGGGACGCG
>JBFMEJ010000252.1:0-3314 GCA_040753275.1 Bacillota bacterium | reverse complement strand
ACTGACGTTCCCCTTTTCATCACCTTCTGATTGGGCACCCGGTTAAAACAGACTATTCCGCGGTAAAGGGCAGCAAAGCCATAATCCGCGCCCTTTTAATGGCCGTGGTCAGCATCCGCTGGTGCCAGGCGCAATTGCCGGAAATCCTCCGGGGCAGGATTTTCCCCCGCTCAGTGATGTATTTTTTCAGGCGCGGCACGTCTTTATAATCGATCAGGGCAATTTTATCCACGCAAAAACTGCAGATGCGTTTCTTGCCCTTCCGGCCTTTCTCCCGTTTTCCAGCCAATTTTACGTTCCACCCCCTGCTGCTTAAAATGGCACTTCATCTTCGTTAAAAGGAATATCTTCGCCCAGACTTCCTTCGGCCAGCGTGGACGGCTGCTCTCCTCCGGAGCCCTCTTTCGGGCGGTCCAGAAAGCGGACGTTGTCCGCCACTACTTCCGCCACCCGCCGGCGGATGCCCTGGCTGTCGTCGTAAGAGCGAATCTGGAGGCGCCCTTCAACGGCAACCAGCCTCCCCTTGCCCAGATAGTTTGCGCAGGTTTCCGCCTGCTTTTGCCAAACCACGATGTCGATGAAATCTGCCTCGCGCTCTCCCTGCCGGTTGGTGAAAGGCCGGTCCACCGCAACAACCAGCCTGGTTACCGCCGTCCCGTTCGGGGTGTAGCGAAGTTCGGGCTCTCTGGCCAGCCGGCCGATTAAAATAACCCTGTTCAGCATTTTTTCACCGCCTTGGTTTGTTCTTTTTTTCTTTGTCTCTTTGTCCCTTCTTTTTCAGGCCGCCGTGCGGACGATCATGTGGCGGATTACTTCGTCGCTGATTTTAAAGACGCGGTCCAGCTCCTGCACGATTTCGGTATTACCCTTGAATCTAAGAATAATATACAGACCTTCCCGCAGGTGCTGGATCTCGTAGGCCAGGCGGCGCTTTCCCCATTTTTCCAGCCTGGTGACTTCCCCGCCGCGATTTTCCACCAGCGTCCTGAACCTGTCCATGATTTCGGCAACTTTCTCCTCCTCCAGGTCAGGCCGCAAAATGAACATGGCCTCGTAGTTCGTCAAATTGCCTGCACCTCCCCCTCTGGACTAAACGGCCCTACTGCAACAGCTGCCGGCCGGCGCCGCACCTGCCGCCGGCAAGGGATAAAACAATCAGTAGAGCAGGGTGAAAACTGACGAGGAGATTATAGCATAGATACAAAAAAATAACAAGCAATGTACTGTGAATGAAAAAATTTTAATTTTGAAGACAGAAAAAGGAAACCGGGCGTTTAAATTTTCATAACCCGGTACTGCCCGCTCCGCCGGGTGAAAACAGCTGCCTGCCTTGCCTTTTAGTTCCTGGCAAGGTCTTTGTTACGCCCGGAAATAATATGAGCAAAAAGAAAAGGGCTGCGATGTGAAAATGTCCGGGTTATCTTTTTTTCTCGTCGTTCTCTCCGTGATTTTTGCGCTGGGCAACTTTTTATTTTTTCCCCTGCCGGCGGTCCCTCCTTCCGCCGCCCCTTTTTTCATTGCCGAAACCTCCGAACGAAAACCGGCCGCCGGGAGCAAGGAACAAGACGCCCCTTCCCTGGAAAGTCTCCTGCCCAGACTGCAGGAGATCTATGTAACCAGGGCAAATGTTCTTCTCACGGGAGCCGATCCGGAAAAGATCGTCCCCCTTTACGACCAGGAAGCCAGGCTCGGCCGGTGGGCGCTTTCCCACGAACAAACCAAAATCGCCTACATGCAAAACTGGGCAAAAAAACGCGGCGTCCGGATTGTAGAAGCAAAAGTGAACCTGGACGTGAAATGGTCGAAACTGCAAAAAGAATCAGCCGAGTTTAATATCTGGCAAACCCTTGTCCTCGGCTACCAGTACCCCGATGAAAAAGACCAGGTAAACCGCTTCGGCATCGGCACGCGCCACTCCGTCCGGCTGGTGAAGAAAAACGGTCTCTGGCTTGTTCAACGGGACTGGTACACAGATCCCCTGGGTGACGACACGCTCGTTCCGAAGCCCGTTCCGGCCGACGGCAGCGCCGATTTAAACATTGTTTTGAGCAACGATCCCAACAACGGCAACCCTTCCAATACCAGCGCCTCCCCAAACCCGGTTTACGACCGCGCCGGGGCCGTCCGGTACGCGGATCGATTTGCCGGTCTGGCCGTCATTGACGGAGAGAAAAAATACAATCCCCGCTACCGGGACTTAAACGGCCGCGGCGGCGATTGTACGAATTTCGTTTCCCAAGTGCTGGGCGACCGGGAGGGGGGGAAGTTGCCGATGGATTCCGTCTGGTATTATCGCTACGACGGGCGCGGGGGTTGCGGAAGCACCGCCTGGGTTCAGACCGACTCCTTTGCCTCCTGGCTTTTGTACGGGGGGCGTGCCGTTCGCCTGGCCAAAGGAACCTTTCCGGAGGTGGGTTTGCCCGGCCCGAAATTTCCGCGGAGCGCCGTCCGGGAATTGCAAGTGGGGGACCTCATCGCTTACGAAGAAAAGCACGACATCCAGCATTTCGCCGTGGTCACCGGCTTCGATTCCAAGGGCTACCCGCTGGTCAACGCCCACACCGCCGATCGCTACCACTGCCCCTGGGATATCGGCTGGGACCACACCACCGTGTTTCACCTGTTTCGAATAAAGGAAAATTAGGGTTAGAAATTAGACCTCCATGCCGCTTTTTTCGCGGCACCAACAGAAGATGAAAATTCCCCGGCCCGCCGTTCGATTTGCCAGGAGCGACATATGCGTAGGGCTGGTAACGAAACACGGCGCAGGTGAGGTCAGCGAACCGGCAGCGCGAAAGGCGCAGATAAAATGATGATCAGAAACTGGCATAAACTCCGGATAGCTTATGCAGGCAATAAAATTAATGTACCGCGCGCATTTTGCAGCGCTGCCTGGTTCGCTCCGAACCAAGCCGATGTTTTGTCGGCCCGGAGCATCGGAGCGACGGCAAACGAACGGCGGGCAAAAGGATTTACAGGGTAGAGGGGGGACGGCGAAGGAACGGCGGCTAAACAGAGGCGCATATTATATTCTATAGGAATTTTCTTTTTCCTGCCTTCCAGATATGATAATGAGGTATCCTGGCTTAAGATCTATAAGCTGGCTACTGGTTCCCAATACCTATATTCTCTGTGTTCTCTGTGTCCTCTGCGGTTAAATTTAATGCTCAAATAGGGGTATACACTTAAACATCCGGTAAATATATACCTCCCGGAAAAGGTATACAATCATCCTGCCCGGCTTGCCTCAAAATATATATTATCTCCTGGTATAAAAATTGCATAAGTTACAAATTGCATAACTAATGGCAAGG
>JBFMEJ010000251.1:0-3316 GCA_040753275.1 Bacillota bacterium | reverse complement strand
CAGCCTCCTGAAACCAGAAGCGGTAGCAATCGTCGGCGCCTCCAGGACTCCCGGAAAAATAGGCAACTTTCTGGTGAAAAATATCATCGCGTCAGGCTACAAAGGGAAAGTTTACCCGATTAACCCCAGGGAGGTAGAAATCGAAGGATTAAAATGTTATCCTGATCTGCCGGCCGTACAAAAGAAGATCGATCTGGCGGTGGTCGCCGTCCCGGCGGCCCGTACCCCGGAAGTGGCCGAACAGTGCGGACAGGCCGGGGTAAAGGGCCTCGTTGTTATTTCCGCCGGCTTCAAGGAAGTGGGGCCGGCCGGAATGGCTTTAGAAAAGGAACTTTTGCGCATCTGCCGGAATTACGGAATGCGCCTGGTGGGGCCCAATTGCGTAGGCGTCATCGACACGCACACCCCGCTGAACGCCTCTTTCTCCGGGACCTATCCGCAGTCGGGAAACATCGCCTTCATCTCCCAGAGCGGGGCCATGCTGGTGGCCATTCTGGACTGGTCGCGCCAGAGCAGGCTCGGCTTTTCGAAAGTAATCAGCCTGGGCAACAAAGCAGATTTAAACGAAGCTGATTTTATCGCCGACGCCGCCGACGATCCCGAGACAAAGGTAATTCTCTGCTATATCGAAGATGTTGCTAACGGCCCCCAGTTTTTAGAAGTTGCCCGCTCAGCCAGCCGCAAAAAACCGGTGATCATTTATAAAAGCGGCACCAGCGCCGCGGGCGCCCGGGCGGCCTCTTCCCACACCGGCGCCCTGGCCGGCAGCGACCTGGCTTACGAAACGGCCTTCCGGCAGGCGGGAGTAATCCGGGCCCGCAGCATGGCGGAATTATTCGACCTGGCCAGCGCTTTCGTCACCCAGCCGGTGCCGGCTGGCGATCACGTGGCCGTGATTACCAACGCGGGCGGACCGGGGATTATCACTACCGATAATATTGAAAAGATTAATCTCAAGATGGCCCGCTTCCAGAAGGAGACCACCGAGGCACTGCGCGCCCGGCTGCCCGCGGCGGCGGCCCTTTACAATCCGGTGGACGTGCTCGGCGACGGCGGCCCCGACCGCTACCAAAGCGCCTTTCAGGCCGTCCTGGCGGACCCCGGGGTAGACAGCGTGCTGATTCTGCTCTGTCCCACCGCGGCCACCGACAGCGAAAAAATTGCCCGCGCCCTGCTGGAGGTGCAGAGCAACAACCGCCATAAGCCCGTTTTCGGCGTTTTTTTAGGCGGCGAATTCCTGGGCAAAGGCAGGAGCCTTTTCGAAGAGGCCGGCATCCCCTGTTTTACCTTTCCCGAACCGGCCGTCCTGGCCATCGGGGGAATGGCCCGTTTCGCCCAGCTGAAAAGGGTCCCCGCCGATGAGCCGGCGGAACAATTCAATAACCTGCAGCAAGACATTGTCCAAAACACCCTCGAAAAGGTGAAAAACGAAGGCCGGCTGGTTCTTTTAGGCAGCGAGGCGGCCCGGGTGGTCTCCGCTTACGGCATCCCGGCGGCTCCCATCCACCTGGCCACCACCCCGGAAGAGGCGGCCGAAATAGCGCAAGCAATTGGCTTCCCGGTGGTCATGAAGGTAGCCTCCCCCCAGATTATGCATAAAACCGACGTGGGCGGCATCCTGACCAATCTCCAAACGGCCGGGGAAGTCCGGAAAGGTTTCATTCAAATCAGCGAAAACGTTCACCGCTATTTCCCGGACCTGGCCATCCACGGAGTGGAAGTGCAAAAAATGATGCCCAAGGGCGACGAGGTGTTGATCGGCATGACCAGGGACGTTCAGTTCGGCCCGCTGATCGCCTTCGGCCTGGGCGGGATTTACGTCAATTTACTCAAAGACGTCGCCTTCCGGCTGGCCCACCGGTTGACCAGAAGAGAAATCCGGAGCATGATTATGGAAACGAAGGCTTACACGCTTCTGCGGGGTTACCGGGGAGAAAAACCCAAGGACATCAAATCCCTGGTGGAAATAATCGCCCGGGCGGCCAGGCTGGCCGTGGATTTCCCGGCCATCACCGAAATGGACATCAACCCGCTTTTTGCTTACCCGGACGGGGCAGTTGCCCTGGATGTTAAAATTACTATCTCATGAGGTGAAAAGAATGAAAAATTTGTCGATCATCGGCACAGCCGGCAGCGGCAAAACAGCCGTTGCGCTCGGCCTGGCCCTGAAATTTCAGGAGCAGGGGTACCGGGTAGCCTACTTTAAGCCGGTCGGCCACCCCCCCGGCGTAAAGGGACAGGAGGACGAAGACGGGCTCCTGATGCAGCAGGTCCTGGGCCTTCCCCAGCCGCTCGAAACTATCGTCCCCTTCACCATCGGACCTTCTTATCTCTCCGGAAACCGGCCGGGCAACGTGACAGAGCAAATCCAGGAAGCTTACCGGCAGGTAGCCGAGGGAATGGATCTCGTCATTATCGGCGGGGCGGAATACCCCTATTTGATGGGCAGCCTGGGCGCGGACGCGCTGGCCCTGGCCCGGCTTTTCCAGGCGGCGGTTCTTTTTACCGTCCAGATTAAAAACGACTTCAGCCTGGACGAGGTAATTTTCTTCAACAATTATTTCGCTCAGGCGGGGGTTAATGTGCTGGGCAATATTTTCAACAACGTCCCCCGGCCCTTCCTGGCCAAAACCGAGGGAGTTTACCGTTCCCTGCTGGCGGAAAGGGGCTACCGCACGCTGGGCGTGATCCCGAGCCGGCCGGAGATTGCCTGTCCAACCGTGGCCGAGTATTACGAAGTGCTGGGCGGGGAAATCCTCACCGGCGAAGACCGGCTGGAAAGAATCGTGGAAAACGTGGTCATCGGCGCCATGACCATGGAAAGCGCCCTGGGGTATTTCCGGCGCTCTCCCAATAAAGCCGTGATTACCGGGGGAGACCGGGCTGACGTGGCTTTAGCCGCCCTGGAAACCAGCACCTCCGTAATCATCCTGACCGGCGGCCTTTACCCCGACGTCCGGGTGATCGCCCGCGCCGGCGAAAAGCGCGTCCCGGTCATTCTGGTTCATTACGACACTTACACCACCATCGAAAAAATCAGCGAAACCGAACGGCGCATTCACCCCGGTGACCGGCGGGGGATTGAAATGGCCCGGGAAAACGTGGAAAAATACTGCGATTGGGCGGGAATTCTGGAGGCCCTGGGCAAGCTTCCTTAATCTACCGCCCGCTAGCTGCCCAAAACTGTGCAAGACAAAGTGTGAGGCAGAGATCAAGAGAGTGGGGTAAATATTATTATATATTTGACTATTTCAGTGATTGCTCAGTAAAATTTTTAATTGATATTATTAGGACGAAGTTTGTCTCAATAAAGATA
>JBFMEJ010000250.1:0-3318 GCA_040753275.1 Bacillota bacterium | reverse complement strand
ATTCTCAACTGTATCTGTGCCAATCTTAATGTCTAATTGATTTCCCGCGGTATCATATGCAGTTATTTTACCATCTTTCCCTATGTTAATTGAGCCAACCACAGCTGGATTTCCCAATGAATCGACAAATTGTATACTTCCAGGAGTAGTCCAGGCCGTACCATCATATCCTATTCCCGTTAATAGATTGCCATTACTGTCGACCATAAACCCATTTTTGTCAATGTAAAAAATACCATTTCTTGTATAGACGCTTTTTTTACTCGCATCTGTTACTTGAAAGAACCCATTCCCCTGAATGGCCAGGTCCAGAGTACGCCCAGTTCCCTGCAGCGCGCCCTGGCCCATATTAGTGCCTATTCCTGCGACTATAATACCAGTACCAACCTGGGACGGGTTGACTGAGCCGGCTCCAGAGGCACCTCCCGTTGGAGCGCTGGGCGACTTAATCATCTGATAGACCATATCCTGGAAGTTGGCCCGCTGGCTTTTAAAACCGGTGGTGTTCACATTGGCAATGTTGTTGCCGATGACATCCATGCGGATCTGGTGGTTTTTCATGCCGGATACACCGGAGAAAAGGGATCTGATCACTTGTTCTCTCCTCCTTTGGTTCCCTTTAAGATTTTAAAAATTCCAGATACCTGATTCATTCGCCATGAACCCTGAACCGTGGATTGCTTCTAGAATTCCATTAACCATTAACCACCGGCCACAGTCAGATGGGCCGGGACTGTTTTTTCTCCTCAATTGTTCCCCAGTTGCATTTACCGGCATTTTGACTCTTTTTGAATACCCACCTACCGCTTCAGATCGATGGTTTCCCGGAGCACTTCGTCGGAGGTGGTAAATACTTTTGCGTTAGCCTCGTAGCCGCGCTGGGTGACGATCAGGTTGCCCAGCTCATTGGCCAGGTCGACGTTGGCCATTTCCAGGCAGCCGGAAAGGATGACGCCCAGGCCGTTTTGGCCGGGTTTCTTTTCAGACTGCATTTCCCCCGCCGGGTTTGGTTTGACATCTTTGTTGTAGGCAAACAGGTTGCCGCCGACTTTTAACAAACCATTCGGATTGGTGAAATTAAACAGGCCGATTATGTTTGATTCATCCGTGCTGCCGTCGCTGTAAGTAACGTTTACTTTCCCGTTACTGGCAATCGAAATGGCATCAATCAGCTTGCTCGCCGACACATTGAGGTGGATTGGCTGTTCGCTATCGTTTACCAGTTTAAGGCCATCTGCATTAATCAGGTAGCCTTCTTTGTCGACGGAGAAAGAACCTTCCCGGGTGAAAAACAGTTCTTCTTTTGCATTTCCGCCATCTCTTTTCACGCCAAAAAAACCGTTCCCGCTGATGGCCAGGTCCAGCTGCCGCCCGGTGGATTGCATCGGCCCCTGGGCAAAATTGGTAATTACGCCGGCCAGGATGACGCCCAGGCCCAGCTGCGCGGGATTGGTCCGGGCGGTACCGGCCCGCATCGTCCGGTACAGAGAATCCTGGAAATTGGCCTGGGCAGCTTTAAACCCGGTTGTGTTGATATTGGCAATGTTATTACTGAGAACATCCATCCGCGTCCGGTGGTTGAGCATACCGGACAGGCTGGTGTAAATCGCCTGAATCACTTTTAAAACCTCCTTCAAATCAACCGCCTCGGTCTTTCGGCGGCTTTGGCGGCCCCCTTGGCAGGACCGGCCGCTTTTCCAAATCCGCTACTTAATGATGATCGCCCCGTCGATCTTGGTGAAAAGGCGTCCGGCAGCAGCATCGCTGTCCAAGGCGGTAACCACCGTCCGGTTTTTCACGCTGGTTACCAGGGTCAGGTCGCCGTAGATGATCAGCGAATCTTTCACCCCCTTGGCCGCGGCCTGCTCCACCGCCCGGCCGATTTTTTGCAAATCGGCGTCACTCAAGGCGATCTTGCGCTCCTGCAGCCGTTTTTGGGCGTGGGCCGAAAGTTTTAAAGTATCTTTACTGATTTCCCTGTGGAGCACTTCCCGGAAAGAGTCTGTTCGCCCGACCTCCGTTTTCCGTTGCGGGGCCGCCGGCCGGGATGCCGGAACAGGCGCTATCTTCGGTAAGAAACCTTCCATTTTGACATTCATCAGCCCAGAATCTCCTTTACCATCCCGTAGTCGTAGGAAATGCCGTCAATAACCAGCCGGACGCCTTCCTCGCTGATGACAACCTTTTCCACCGCCCCGCGGACGTTCTGCCCGTCGGGCCCGGCCACCGTCACCTGCTTGCCCACCAGGCCGGCACTCAAGGAAAGCTCCTGCGCCTTCAAGAGCATTTCCATGCTCTTGCTCAAGTTAAACAACTGTTCCATCGTCGTCAGTTCTACTACCTGGGAAATGAACTGGTTGCTGTCCTGAGGACTCAGCGGGTTTTGGTAGCGCATCTGGGCAACCAGGATTTGCAAAAATGCATCCTTATCCAGCTCTTGTTTCGGGGGTTCAACTTTTTTCTCCGGAGTGGCGTAGATACTCCCGACGGCGCCTACCTCCATTGTTATCCCACCTTTTTCGCAAATGTTAAATACACAGGTTGACTCTTCCGTATCCCGGCTCCGGCCCGGATTCCGGCCCGGCGCCGGGACGGTCCGCCTCCAGCCCCCCAGATCCGCCTCCTCGGCGGGGGTAGCTGTAGCCGGTCTGTCCGTAATTTTCCCGGGGGAGGAAATCGCTTTCCTGGCCGATCGACACAGAAACGTTCTGCAGGTGGAGGTTTTGGCCGGCCAGGGCTTCCCGCAGCTGGGGCAGGGAATGTTCAATCGCCTCCCCGGCCTGCGCGCTGCTGGCCTGAAAATAAGCGCTGACTTCCCCGGCCCGGTAAACCAGGCGGATGACAAGCTCACCCAGATGTTCCGGCTCCAGCTTGAGCCGCAGGCGGGTTTCGCCCGCGAAACTTTTTCCGGCAGCCTGTTGCAACACCTGAATCACCAAGGCCGGAATTGACGACGGAGCAACACCCCCCTGGCTGCTCCCCGGATGAACCGCTCCTGCTGCACTATTCCCAGGGAAAAGGCTGAAAATTAAGGAGGCGGGTTTTTTTCCGGGGGTTCCGGCACTTTTCACCCCTTTTTCATTCAGGAAAAGCCCGTCCGGAAAATCCTGCCGATTAATTAAGGCCGTCGGTAAGGTTTGCTCCCTTGCGCCGCTAAAATTCCGAATGGCCGGAAGGAAACCTTCCTGCCGGACGATTTCCGCCGGACTCCGCACCAGCTTAGCCGCCGGTTCCGGCCCAGGTTTAAGCTCACCTCCGTTTTCCCCGCTTTCTACCGCTCCGGCCAGCTTCCCGAAGTTTTCCGGACCGGTTTGTTCC
>JBFMEJ010000249.1:1702-3319 GCA_040753275.1 Bacillota bacterium | reverse complement strand
TTTCTGGACAGCCGGGACATCTTTAACCGCTACAAGGTTAATTTGTTCGTCAACAACGCGGATACTAAAGGGAGGCCGGTAATTATCGAATCCAACCCTTATTATTACAACCTTTTCGGCAAAATTGAGTACCGCAGCGTGATGGGCAGCCTGACCACCGACTTTACCATGCTCAAAGCGGGGGCCGTCCACCGGGCCAACGGCGGATACCTGATCCTCCAGGCCAAGGACGTCCTTTCCGACCCCCTGGCCTGGGACGCCTTAAAAAAGGCTTTGAAGAACCGGCAGACAATCATTGAAAATATCGGCGAACAATACCGGATCGTTCCCACCGCCAGCCTCCGCCCCGAGCCCATTCCGGTGGACGTGAAGGTGATCCTGATCGGCAGTCCCTACCTTTACTACCTTCTTTACGCTCTGGATGAAGACTTCCAGAAATTTTTCAAAGTACGGGTGGACTTCGATACGGAAATGCCCCGGACGCCGGAAAACCTGAAAAACTATGCGGCCTTCGCGGGGTCCGTGTGCAGCCGGGAGAAACTGAAGCACTTCGACCGGGCAGGACTGGCGGAACTGATTGAATACGGCTCGCGCCTGTGCGGCGACCAGAACAAGCTCTCCACCCGCTTCAACGAAGTGGTCCAGATCATCTACGAGGCGGCCGCCTGGGCGGAAGCGGAGGGCGCCGCGCACGTCAGCGCGCCCCACGTCCGGCGGGCCGTCGAGGAGCGCGTCTACCGCTCCAGCCGCCTGGAAGAAAAAATTCAGGAAATGATCCGGCAGGGAAAAATCCTGGTGGACACCGAAGGCGCCGTGATGGGCCAGGTAAACGGTTTGTCGGTGGTGGACATCGGGGACTACTCCTTCGGAAAACCTTCGCGCATCACCGCCAAAACGTTTATGGGCCAGGAGGGCGTCGTCAACATCGAGCGGGAAACCCGCATGAGCGGCCGGCTGCACACCAAGGGGGTGCTTACCCTGGCCGGCTTCCTGGGGGACCGCTTTGCCCAGGATAAACCTTTGCGCCTTTCGGCGCGGATTACCTTTGAACAACTCTACGAAGGCGTCGACGGGGACAGCGCTTCCAGCACCGAACTCTACGCCCTGCTTTCCGCCCTTTCCGGCCTGCCCGTAAAACAGGGCATCGCCGTTACCGGCTCGGTCAACCAGAACGGGGAAATCCAGCCCATCGGCGGCGTGACGGAAAAAATCGAAGGATTTTTCGCGGTCTGCAAAATTAAGGGGTTGACGGGTGAACAGGGGGTCATCATTCCCCATCAGAACGTCGACAATCTCATGCTCAAGCACGAAATCATCGAAGCGGTACAGGAGGGTAAATTTCACATTTACGCCGTCCGCACCGTGGAAGAGGGGATCTCCATCCTCACCGGGGCGCCGGCGGGAATCCGGGGGGCGGACGGAAAATACCCGGAAAATACCGTTTTTTATCTCGTGGATAAAAAACTGCGGGAATATGCCGAAGGGCTGGCCGGCTTTGGCAGCAAGGAGAAAGGCAGCCAGGAACAAAACAGGGATTAGGGGATAGGGGTTAGGGGATAGGGATTTACTTCGACGTTAAAAAAGGGGTATTTCTTTGGCAAAAGATACAGGCAACCT
>JBFMEJ010000249.1:0-1692 GCA_040753275.1 Bacillota bacterium | reverse complement strand
CTGGCCCGGGAAAAAACTCTCCCCGGTCCGCCGCTGATATCGCCGGCAGCCCTGGCGGAAAAAGTGGCCACAGGCAAAAAAGTGCTTTTGATGATGGATTACGACGGCACGCTGGTGCCCATTGCCTCTTCTCCGTACCGGGCCAGGCCGGGGGAAGGACTGCTGAAAACCCTTGCGCAGCTTGGCCGGCGGCCGGAATATACGTTGGCCGTGCTGAGCGGGCGGCGGCTGGAGGAACTGCGCGAACTGCTGCCCGTGCCGGGGCTGTACCTGGCCGGGGTGCACGGCGCCGTAATCAGCAGGCCGGATGGAGCAATCGTGCCCCTGTTTAACGAAGCGGACATCACCGGGGCCATCGCCTGCCTTCATGACCTGGCCCGCGCCCGGATTGGGGACCGGCCCGGTTTCCTGTTGGAAAACAAGCGTCTCGCCCTGGCCATCCATTACCGGCTGGCCGAACCTCAAGCCGCGGAAGAAGTCCTGGCCTCCTTTTTGCAGGTAAGCGAAAAGCTGCGCCGGCAATCTGGCCTTGTGCTCCTGAGGGGGAAAAAAATTCTGGAAGTGCGCCCGCCGGGATTGCACAAAGGAAAACCGCTGGCCTGGCTGAAAAATCATTTCCCCGGGCATTTGGCCGTCTTTTTGGGCGACGATACAACCGACGAAGACGCCTTTCAACTCTTAAAAAAAGAAAATGGCCTGGGCGTTTTGATCAGCGAAAACCCGCGGCCATCCAGCGCCGCTTTAAGGCTTAAGTCCCCTTTCGAAGTTCAGCAATTTCTCGAACTGCTTGCCTTTGCTCCATAATTTTATTCCGAATTTAATTCCACAGGGAATTTTCCTTTTTTAAGGGAAACGTAGCCGGTTCTCAGCCCTCCCTCTGCGCTTCCCTGTGCCTTTGTGCCCCTGTGATCAATCTTTCACCTTGATTTCCTTGACCGCGCCGTCCTCCAGTTTTGCCTCCACCCGGAAGTTCACGATATCCGAAAGGTCTGTCTTCTTGCCATCGGAATCAAGAACCGCCAGGTCTCCGGACAGGTCGTAATTATACTTCCGCCCGTTGATTTCCAGGGTCAGGCGATCTCTTTCCTCGTTAATGTTCACTACCCAGCCTTCCACCGTGATATTCCGGTCGTCCAGCACCTCGATCTCCTCTACCTTGCCCTCGTCGACCTCAATCCGGACCTTTGCTCCCGGCACGACGTCCTCCAGGTTGACTTGGTCGCCGTACCTCAACACAGCGGCGTTCCGGCTGACATCGTAATCAAGTTCCAGGCCGCCCTCCGTGCGCAAAGTGATAAAGGGCCGGTTAACAGTGCCCAGGTACAAAACGGTGCCGGTAAATTCCCCCTCTTTTTCGTCCAAAATTTCGATGCTGATGACCCTTTCGTTGTCTGCCACGGCAAAATTGATATAATCACCGCGTTTTAGATCAGCCAAATCTTTCCCCCGGCCGTCTTTAAATATTTCCACCTGTTCATCCAAATCGTAGCGTTTTTCTTCATTTTGCACGTAAATATAAATGGAATTACCCCGTACTTTCGATAGCATGCCGCTGAGTCCGGCCACCATATCGGACAGGCAGTCGATCTGAAATACCCTGTCGTTTAACACTACTATCCTTATGTAGTCACCCGGCTGCAAATCGGAAAGATTGATGGGACGAAGGGTGTTTTTGGTGACCCGCACATTTTT
>JBFMEJ010000248.1:0-3358 GCA_040753275.1 Bacillota bacterium | reverse complement strand
TGCTTTGGGGCGGCAAATAAATGGTCAAGCAAGCAATTATTTGGAGGAGGTGATTTTGATGGGAAAAATTTTAGGTCTTCCCCAGCTCAAAAGAGAAGTTGCCTTCCGCCGCACCGGCGGCTGGCGGACGGTATTTACCAACGGATGTTTTGATTTGTTGCACCCGGGTCACGTGCGGTTGCTGCAGGCGGCGAGAAAGCTGGGAGACGCGCTGGTGGTCGCCGTAAACGACGACTGCTCGGTACAAAATTTAAAGGGAAAATTAAGGCCCCTCATTCCCGCGCCGCACCGGGCGGAAATGCTGGCTGCCCTGGAATGTGTGGACTACGTGGTCATTTTTGGAGAATCGACGCCGGAAAAAGTAATCGCCGAAATCAGGCCGGAAATTTACGTCAAGGCAGGCTACCGCCGGGAGGAGTTGCCGGAAATTGCGCTGGTGGAATCATACGGCGGGCGGGTCGTCCTTTTTCCCTTATTGACGGGTTATTCTACCACCGGGATTATTTCGCTGATCTTAGCCCGTTGCTATCACCGGCCTTTTTCTGCCTCCCGGCCGGCTCCTGATCGCTAAGGGCTTCCTCGATCAGCCCGCAAAGAATGTGCCCTACCACAAGGTGGGCTTCCTGAATGCGCGCCGTTTTTGCGGCCGGCACCAGGAGCGAATGCCCGGCGAGGCGGCCCAAGAGCCCCCCGTCCCGGCCGGTAAATCCGATCGTGCTCGCTCCCTTTGCCTTTGCTGCCGCCACGGCTGCCGCCACGTTAGGAGAGTTGCCGCTGGTGCTTAAGGCCACCAGGGCGTCGCCCTCGTTCAAAAGCGCTTCGATCTGCCGTAAAAAGATTTCCTGAAAACCGTAGTCGTTGCCGATTGCAGTCAAGATAGAGGCATCGGCAGTCAGCGCCAGGGCCGGCAATGCTTTGCGCTCCTTTTGAAAACGGCCGACGAGCTCAGCGGCCAGGTGTTGGGCATCCGCGGCACTGCCGCCGTTTCCACAAAAAAGAACCTTTCCGCCGCTTTTAATTGTCCGGATTAACACTCTGGCCATGGCCAAAATAATTTCCACCTGCCCTTCCGCCAGGAGCCTGTTAACTTCCGCGCTTTCCAGCAACTCTTTCCTGATTATTTCTTTCAACGTGGGAACACCTGTCCTTTCTGTTGCTCACGGCGGGTTAAAATAAAGCAATGATTTGCTTTTCGGCCACCAGTTGCGGATGATAAAGGTAACCCACGTCCACCTCAACCCGGCGGGGTGAAAGCAGCAACTTGCCCCGGCAAAGGATCGCCTCCTGGCCGGCCAGGTCGCTGTGGATGGTCCGCTCCCGGAAAAGATGGGGCCGCTCCAGGGCCTTCCACAGCGGCAGTCCATCCAGGGGCAGCTTGCGGTAGTCAAAGTTGATTGCGTCCAGGAAGGTGGGCATAATGTCTACGGTACTTACCGGCACGATTACGCCCAAGCCCGCCGGGAGGCCCATCTTTTCGGGCGGTTTAACAATTAGGGGCACATGAATTTGCTCCGGGGTAAGAGTGAGTCCGTGGAAGAAATAGACGTTATTTTCGCCCAGCGCCTCACCGTGATCGGAAGTGATGATCACCAGCAGTTCCCCCAATAAATTCATTTCTTGCAGTTCCTGAAGCAACTTACCCACCACGTGGTCAACAAACCGCACTCCTCCGTCATATGCAGCCAGGTAATACCGGGCGTCCCGGACAGGGTCGCCTGTTTTTTCATCCCGCAAAAGCTGGTAACGGGGGATACCGCCGCCGGCGCCATTCTCGACAACTTTCAGCCAAACAGGCTCCTTTCCGTAGTCTTCCGGAGAAAAGCAGCGGTTATAAGGAGCCGGCGGTAAATATGGGCCGTGGACATCGAAATAGTGAATCCAGACAAAAAAGTTTTCCCGGCGATGTTTTTTTATCCACGCCAGAGCCGCCGCGCTGGTCTCCGGGCCATCCCGGATCAGTTCTCCCGGACGGTTTTGTTCACTTTTCGTCATGCTATCGTCGTACACGTCAAAACCAACGTTCAGCCGCCATCCCCTCTGCAGGACCTGGGCGCTGACGAAAGCGGCGGTGGCAAAACCGCTGCTTTTCATAATTTCAGCCAGCGTAACGTCCTGGTTTGGATCCAGCGCCCGGGTCCCCTGGGTGTAGCTTATGGAATGATGAGGAACGTATTTTCCCGTCAAAATTGAGGCGTGGGCGGGGAGCGTATAAGCGCAGGGGGAATAAGCGTACCGGAAAAGAATCCCCCGGCAGGCCACATCGTCCAGGCAGGGAGACGTATCCAGCCGGTAGCCGTAGCAGCCCAGGTGGTCGGCCCGGAGGGTATCGATGGTGACCAGCAAAAATTTCGTTATTTTAGCCTCCACTGTCACACCTCCGATCTCAAAATTTTTTGCTTGCCGTCCCTTTGCCCCTTGCTCCGATGCTCTTTGCAAATGAAGGCAAGCCGGTAGTCTCCCTTAAAATAGGGCGGGAACGAAGGTTCTTGGTGAAACAATGCCTCAGGAGGCACCATTATCTTCTGAGCAATGCCGAAAAAGCTCCGGCAACGATTTCCATCACCCGGGGAACGTTGGAATATTCCCTGGCGGCTGTTGCAGCCTGCCGGCTCACCTGCCGGTAGAACTCCGGATCGGCGATCAGTTTTTGGAGGGCCGCACGGGCCCTTTTCCCGTCAAAAGGGTTAAAAGTGAGACCGGGAAAAAACCGTGACTGGAGATCTAAGGAATCGCTCCCCACCACGGGAATTCCCAGGGCGGCCAGTTCGGCCGAAAACAGGCCGGCGTGGGTGCGAAAGTCCATGTTTACGGCCAGGTAGTATTTCGCCGCGTGCGTCAGATAATCAGGGTGCCACGGCAGGTAGGGCAAAAGATTGATTTCCCGCCCCGTCTCGCGGGCTACTTCCTGGTAAAAGGCAACCGTTTCCGCCAACTGTAAAATCTCCGGACTGTACTTTTGGGACGAAAGGACGTCAACCGGCCAGCCGGCTTCCAAAGCCACGTACAGCGCGGTCAGGCCGTTGTATTCGCGAAAAAGGGGACCGCTGACCAGCACGCGCTTTTCCCTTTTCTCCGCAGGACAGGTCAGTTTTCCGATTTCGTCTATGGTCAGGGGGCAGTTCAGGCTGACCACGGGAGCGGAAGCGAAAAGGGAAAAGTAGCGGGCGTGTGCCTCGCAAAAGGTGAACACCAGGTCCGCTTTGGCCAGCCAGTCGAGAAAAACGGGCACCCTGTTTTTGCTCCACCAGTTTATCGTTTCACAATCACCGTCCAGCAGCAGGACAATCCGGGCTCTTGTTTTCGCCTTTAGCTCGTCGAGAAAAGCGGGCAAATCGGGCGCGATGTTGTAAATGACGAC
>JBFMEJ010000247.1:0-3364 GCA_040753275.1 Bacillota bacterium | reverse complement strand
GATGCCTTGCCAGTAAAGCATTTTTATAATAACGACAGGTGCGGAAGTAGCTCAGTGGTAGAGCATCGCCTTGCCAAGGCGAGGGCCGCGGGTTCGAATCCCGTCTTCCGCTCCATTTTTTTGTCGTCAGGAATCCAACAAATTACCTATTATATCTAAAACATCCACCGCCCTGATGATCCCCACCACTTTTTGTTCCCCGTTCAAAACCGGGATATGGTTGACCCGGTTTTGTAAAATGGTTCTGGTTACTTCCGGTAATGAAGTATCCTCTCTGACGAATATCTTGTGCACCGGTCGCATTACATCCTTTGCCTTTACCTCGTTTGCTTGCTCCAGTTTGCTTTTTAAGAAAAAGCGCGCCCAGGATTCCACCAGGGGGATCTTCCACCCGGTGCTGGCCAGGGAGTTATCTTTAAAAGCCAAAGTTTCCAGGGCCTTTAAAATCGTCCTGGTAGTAAGAAAGCCGGCAAGGTTCCCGTTTTTATCCAGCACCGCCAGGGTGCGGTGACCGGAAGCCAGGGAATCCCTGAGGGTGAAAAGAGCCTGTTTTAAGCTGTCCTCTTCTCCCACGGTTGCATATTCGGTAATTGGAGCCATTACATCTTTGGCCAAACGCTCCGGCATTTTAAACACCCCCAAATACTATTTTCTATTTTCCTTGTTGGTTATTTATTATAATGGCACGATCCTCGTTGCCAAGAGATCCGCCCCAAATTGAAATATTTTACGCCTGAACGTGCAGAAACTAAAGTCAAAATTTTCACAACCACGTTTTTTTAACCTTTTCGTTTAAAAAGTTAAAAGCATCCAACGCTTTAGAAGTTCTTGACACAGGAAGTACTTATCTGGTAGGATTACCATGTTCACGGTTATCTATGTCCAGCTTAAGGATATGATCAAAAGGCGGGGAAAGAGGGTTTATGGAAGCAATTCAGTACGGACTCGGGCCGGTCGGTTGCACAATTGTTCGCCTGGGGTTCAAGCGCGGGTTGCGCTATATCGGCGCCGTTGATTGCGATCCCGGAAAAGCCGGCCGGGATCTTGGGCTGGCAGTTGGTTTGGGCCGGGAACTGGGCGTTCCGGTTACGGAAAAGGCAGAAGATTTACTGGCTCGCGCCGGTGGTGTGGTGGTCACTCACGCTACCGGTTCTTTGTTAAAGCAAGTCCTTCCTCAATTAATTGAATTGTTGGCGGCCGGCTGCACGGTGGTTTCCACCTGCGAGGAGCTCAGCTACCCCTTTTGGGCCCATCCGGAGGAGGCGGCCGTTCTTGACGAAGCCGCGAAGAAGCACCGGGGGCGCCTGTTGGGTACGGGCGTTAACCCGGGTTTTATTATGGACTTTCTGCCTTTGTGTCTAACCCTTGCTTCCCAGGAAGTGGCTTCGGTCAAGGTGGAGCGGGTCGTGGATGCGGCCGGGCGCCGGGAGCCCCTGCAGAAAAAAGTAGGGGCGGGTCTGTCGCGGGAGGAGTTTGTCCGCGGGGTGGAAAGCGGCGCGATCCGCCACGTCGGTTTGCCCGAGTCGGTGGCCATGCTGGCGGCGGGCCTGGGGTGGCCGCTGGAGAAAATTGACGAAGAGATCGAACCGGTCATCAGCAGCCGGCGCCTTTCTACCGGGTACGTCACCGTTGAGCCCGGCGGCGTGGCCGGGGTTCACCAGGTGGCCCGGGGGTATGTAAACGGCGGCGGAGCGCGGATCGTTCTGGATTTAAAGATGGCGGTGGGGGAAGCAGGGGTGGACCGCATCACCGTGGAGGGGCAGCCCCCGCTGACCCTGGAAGTGACCGGCGGCGTGCACGGGGATTTAGCCACTGCTTCCGTTATCGTTAATTCCATCGCCGCCCTGGCTTCCCTGCCGCCGGGGCTGCACACCATGCTGGACCTGGCGCGGGCCCGTTACGGGCTGTTGGCACCTTGATTTTTTAAGGTCGGAGTTTTTTAACGGGGGGTGAGGCGGGAAGTTACGGGTTCAGGCAGGTAAAGCAATGGTACGGGCTAAACCTGGTAAAAGGGAGTTTAAAAATCACTTTAGGAGGGGTGGATCATCGTGCGAAAATCAATCGCGCGCACTTTCCTGGGTTTACTGGCTGTGCTGCTGGCGGGGATTCTGCTGGCCGGCTGCGGCGGCACCAAGACGACGGGGCAAAAGGAAGCGGGGCAGAAAGCTCCGGAGCAAAAGCCGGCTGCCGGGCAAAAGTTTCTGAATATCGCCACGGGCGGAACGGCGGGGACATACTATCCTTTGGGCGGCGCCATTGCCGAGATCCTCAATAAAAACATCCCGGGCGTGAACGCCAGCGCGCAGAGCACCGGGGCTTCCGTAGCCAACATCAACATGCTTAAAGACGGCAGCGTTGATGTGGCTTTTGTCCAGAATGACATTGCCTATTACGCCGCCAACGGGAAAGAGATGTTTAAAGACAAAAAAGTAGACGGGCTCAAAGGATTGGCCACGCTTTATCCGGAAACCATCCAGGTCGTTACCTTAGAAAAGACAGGAATTAAAGACATTGCCGGTCTCAAAGGCAAGCGGGTAGCCGTGGGCGCGGCCGGCAGCGGCACCGAGGCGAACGCGCGCCAGATCCTGGAGGCATACGGCATTACCTACAAAGACATTAATCCCCAGTACCTTTCCTTTGCGGAAGCGGCGAACAACTTAAAAGACGGCAACATCGACGCCGCTTTCCTGACGGCGGGCTTCCCCACCGCGGCTATTCAGGATATTGCCGCTCAGCATAAAGTTGTCCTGCTGCCGGTGTCCGCCGACAAAGCGGACAGCTTGATCAAGAAATACCCGTTCTACACCAAAATCACCATTCCCGCGAACACTTATCCAAACCAGGGTAAAGATGTCAGTACGGTGGCCGTCCGGGCCATGCTCGCGGTTACCGACAAAATGAGTGCGGAAATGGCCTACAACATCATCAAGGCCATTTACGGCAATCTGGATCGTCTCCAGGCCGCCCATGCCACCGGCAAGCTGATTACTAAAGCGTCGGCGAAAGACGGGATGTCCATTCCTCTCCATCCCGGTGCCGAAAAATATTTTAAGGAGTAAACAGGAAGAATCAGGAGGTGGCCGGGCGCCAGGACATTGACCGGTTGCCGGCGCCCGGCTTTTCCCATGCCGAAATTTTTCCGGAAAAAGACCCCGGCCGTTGTTTTCGGACTGTTTTTATTTTTGCTGGTTTTATTTGCTTTTGGATATTTGTTTCTGGCGCAATTGCCTGTTTTGGCGGTGGCCAGCGAACGGGGTCCGGTTCTTTATCTGCCCTTGGCTAAAGGAGAAACTTTCAGTTTAACCTACGTTCATTCGGTGCAAAAAACCCCGGTTTGGGAAAATTTTTCTTTGGGGGAAGGGGA
>JBFMEJ010000246.1:0-3364 GCA_040753275.1 Bacillota bacterium | reverse complement strand
ATGGATATAAATGAATTTTTCTGAAAGGTTATTTAGTCTGATATTCCTGGGATTCCCGGCAATTAGGATCGCGTCTATCTTTGCCTTCCATCTTAGTTTACCTGATTTGGAAGTTTAAATCAAGGTTCTAATAAGGGAATACTTAAAGGCCAAAGGAAAGATGGACGCCGAAGCATACCGCAATCTCCTGCAAACAGCCGAAGAAGTCGTCAAAACCGTCACCCTGGCCTTAGCGGAAGAGAAGATCGCCCCCGAAGACGCCGGGGAAATGCAGGCCATTATGCTGAACATCATGGAATATCTGTACGGTAAATACGGTGACTACAGCAAAATCGACCAGGAGGTGAAGAACATGATCAAGACTTGCGTTTTCGCTTCTCCAAACTGGAGCTAAAAAAGCTTTCCTGGCGGGAGTACGTCCACCGCGACAACCCTGTAGCGGCGGCCCTTTTAAGTAAAATGGGCTTCGCCGAAGAAGAACAGCTTTACCAGGAACTGGGCAGAATAGATCAAAAGGGGGCTGAGTTAATCATGCAGATTACCACCAGCTGGCATGAGAAGGGAAAGATTGAAGGAAAGATTGAGGATATCTGCAAATTCATGGTGCGCAGATTTAACGCCGACGCCGGCGAAGTGATGGAAAAAATCCAGCGGGTGGCCAGCCTGGAAATCCTGGACGGAATCATGGAAGAAGTGTTTGCCGCCAACACATTGGAAGAGGCGCAGTCCATCATTAGAAGAGCGGTTGGTAAATCTCTTCAATAAGCGTCATGGTAACGGCAGCAGGATGCGTAATAAGTTGTCAGTCGTCAATCCTTGCCCGGGTGACCGTGGAAGGGGTGGAAACCTTCGTGCGCAGCGGGGAAAGCACCTTTGTCCAGAGCGGGAAACGGCACCGCCTGGAAAACCCGGGGAAGGTGACCCTGGAGGTCATCGAGGTGCAGCTTAGCGAGTACCTGGCGGAAGACGACATCGTGCGCTTTGAGGACGATTTCGGGCGGGGGTGAGGGGCGAGAAACACGTTGACAAATTTCGGATAATAAGGTATTCTGATAATCAGAGGTGGTTGCTCATGGATGTTGAAACCATAAAGGTTGGACGAAGGGGCGCGGTAGTAATTCCTGCTGGTTTGCGCAAGGAATACGGCCTGGAAGAAGGGGCCCTGTTGATTGCGGAACCGCGGCCGGAGGGTATTCTCCTGCGTCCGGCAGTAGCCCTGTCGGTTGAAATTTATACCCCGGAAAGGAAGGCGCAGTTTTTGCTGAATAATGCTTTAACTGCGGAAGACTACGCGTGGGCCGTCTCCGAGGTAAAAAAGCTTGGCCTGGACCCGGAAAATATTCCGCACGAAAGGCCCGGGAATATTTAATGGATCGGTTGTTTCTGGACGCTAACGTATTGTTTTCTATAGCTTACGGGAGTTCCAGTCTGGAAGTGTTCTGGAATATGTGCAGACAGGGACGGTGCAAGTTACTGGCATCCGCCTACGTGATCGAAGAAGCCATGCGTAACCTTTCCCGTCCCGAGCAGATCAAACGGTTAAAGGATCTGGTGACAGACGTGGAAATAGTTCCGGAGGTCGACCCGGAAATGCCCTGTCCAGTGGCTCTGCCGGTAAAAGATCGACCCGTGCTTTTAGCTGCCGTGCAAGCCCGCGCCACGCATTTAATTACGGGGGATCTACAGCACTTTAGTGCCTATCGGGGGAAAATTGTCCAGGGGGTTCTTATTTGCACGCCCAGGGATTATTTGCAGAGCATGCCCCAGCCCTTGCCGGAAATTAAGGAGCCTGAATAATGCTGCTTTTGGGCCATACGGGAATAACCCTTGCGCTCGCTAAAGGCATAATCACGTCAAGTAAAGGAAAAAGGTTTTCTGAATTGGTAGATTACCGCCTGGTGTTAATCGGCTCCATGCTCCCCGATATCATCGACAAGCCCCTGGGCGGTTTGATTTGCAAAGAAACGCTCGGAAACGGCCGCATTTACGCCCACACTCTGCTGTTTCTCTTGCTTCTTTTTGGCCTGGGCGTGTTCCTCTGGCTAAAACTGCAAAGAGCGGGAGTTTTGACCCTGGTCGGGGGCAGCTTTGTCCACCATATTTTAGACGGCATGTGGTGCTTTCCGGGAACTTACCTCTGGCCTTTTTACGGCTGGAGTTTCCCGAAAGGCGACCCGGAAGGCTGGTTTCGGCAGTGGCTGGAAAACCTTTTGACTGACCCCCGGGTTTACGTGCCGGAGATATTGGGAGGGGTTATTTTGCTGCGCTTCGTTATTGCGGGGCTGGCCCGCCGGAAGGAAAGATTCCCTGAGCGAATCAGAAAAACTTAGCTGCGGCAGAAAGGATTTGTCTTTTGCGGGCGGCCTTGGCCCGCTCATATTCCCTTTGGGCTTCGTAAGTTTTATCCAGGGGTAACGAATGTTTCCGGAGTTCGGAGCGGAAATCGGCCAGAACCGCGTAGAATTCTCTGTCACACTCTTTTTCCAGGGTGTTTCCGGCAGCAAGGTATTTTCCGGCCAGGTTAACTGCCGAAATCTTTTGCCCCTGCATGCGGGCGGTGCTGTATTCGTTCCACGCCGATCCAACCAGAGTGTTCAGTTTCCCCTCGTAGTAACTGCAGATTGCCTCGAGCCTGGCGATGTAACGGGCTTCGATCTCCCGGCGTAAGGGAGACGGTACGTTTGCGGGCGCATTTCCAGGTGCGTCGGGCCCAGGTGCGTCGGGCGCGCCGGCGGCACCCCACGGTGTTTTTGCGGGCGGTTCACCGGCGGCTTCCCCGGATGATTCGCCGGCCGCTTCCCCAATCCCTGTTTGGGCGGGCTTTTTTTCTTGTTCTGCCCACGGTGTCCAGGCTTCCGGCGGGAGGAACAGGGGTTTTCCGCCTTCTTTTCCTGGCGCCGGCCGCAGGGCGTCCACGGGAGGCAGCAGCCCTGCCCAGCGGAGGCCGGCCAGGAAAAGCAGGGAAAGGCCCAGAAAAAGCACTAAAAACAAAGCAACTTTACGCGGCAAGCGCATTTTGCTCCCCCCGGCCGGCCCGGCTTTTAGGCGTTTGGCTGCCGGCCCGGAATTTAAGCAATTATACCACATTTTGGCGGGGTGAGGAAAGTTTTACCGGGCAAAAGTGACAGGGATGGAAAAAATTTTTTTCAGGCAGGACTTTTTTATCCCGGTAACTAATTATTATATTCATGTCGATAAAAAGAAAAATTTTTCTCCGGAACGACCTGCTTTACATTAATGCCTGCTCGCTGGTTCTGGCGGCAATTATTTTTTTGGGCGAATTTTTGGGCGGTTCGGGCGTTGGCGTCCTCCGGATTATCCTGGGGCTGCCTTTCGTGCTCTTCTTTCCCGGGTACACGCTCAT
>JBFMEJ010000245.1:0-3370 GCA_040753275.1 Bacillota bacterium | reverse complement strand
AGGAGCTATTGAACTTTTACCGGAAAATGGAATTCAAAAGCCTGCTCCGCTCCTTCACGCAGCCGGAAAAGACCGAAAAGAAAAGGCAAAAGGCGGCGGAAAGAAAGGACGCACCCCGGGCAACGCTTTTTGACCTGGACGAGGTAGCCACCTACCAGGTGGGTTTTCAGGAAATAACCGAACCCGAACAGCTGGCGCAGCTGGTGACTGCGGCGCACCGGGCCGGCCGCGCGGCTCTGGCCTGCGCGGGCGACCGGGAAAAGGGGGTCCGGGCGGTTGCGCTGGCCCTCGCGGACTCTGCCGGGGAAAGCCGGGAGGAAGATTTGCGGATCACTTATTTTTCCGTGGAAACCTCCGGACAACTGTCCGCCCTGCGGGACATCTGCACGGATCCCGGCATCGAAAAGCTCCTTCACCACGGCAAGGAAATCCTCTGGTGGCTTACGCCAAACGAAATAACCGTCAACAATCTGGCCTTCGACACAATGGTGGCGGCCTACCTGATCAACCCCGGTTCGCCCAACCTTGACCTGCCGGACCTGGCGCTGGAACACTTAAATGTGGTGCTGCCGGTAAACGGGCCGGGAGCGGTGAGCGCCCGGGCTGACGCCGTTTACCGCCTGACCGGCGTGCTGCAGGCCAAGCTCCGCCTGCTGGAAATAGACCGGCTCTTTTTTGAGGTCGAAATGCCCCTGATCAAAGTCCTGGCCGGAATGGAGATGGCCGGTGTCGCTTTAGACGTCGACCGCCTGGCCGCTATGTCCGCAGAACTGGGGCAGAGGATCCAGGATCTGGCTGCCGAAATCTACCGGCTGGCCGGCGAAGAATTCAACATTAATTCTACCAAACAACTGGGCTCCATTCTCTTTGAAAAGCTCCAGCTGCCGGTCATTAAGCGAACCAAAACGGGGTACTCCACGGACGTGGAAGTGCTGGAAGAACTGGCCGGCGCCCACCCCGTGGTCACCAAAATCCTGGAGCACCGGCAGTTGGTGAAACTAAAATCAACTTATACGGACGGCCTGGCGGCGCTGATCAACCCGCGCACCGGCCGGGTGCACACCACCTTTCACCAAACGGTTACCTCCACCGGGCGCTTAAGCAGCTCCGATCCAAACTTACAAAACATCCCGGTCCGCCTGGAGGAAGGGCGTAAAATCAGGCAGGTCTTCATTCCCCGCCGGAAAGACAACCTTATTCTCACCGCCGACTACTCGCAAATTGAACTGCGGATCCTGGCCCACATGACGGAAGACCCCAGCCTGGTGGAAGCCTTCGTTACCGGCCAGGACATTCACGCCCGCACCGCAGCCGAGGTGTTTGGCGTGGCCGCAGCCGAGGTCACCGCGGATCTGCGCAGCCGGGCCAAGGCGGTAAATTTCGGAATCGTCTACGGTCTAAGCGACTACGGCCTGGCCCGGGACATCAACGTCTCCCGCCAGGAAGCCAGGCAATACATCGAAAATTACTTCCGCCGCTACAAAGGCGTCAAAGAGTACATTGAGCGCACCAAAACCGAAGCCCGGGAAAAGGGCTACGTCACCACGATTCTCAACCGGCGCCGCTACCTGCCGGAGCTTTTCAGCCCCAGCCGCACGGTCCGCAGTTTCGGCGAGCGCGCGGCGGTGAATATGCCCATTCAGGGCAGCGCCGCCGACATCATCAAGCTCGCCATGCTGCGCGTACACGAGGAACTGACGAAACGCCGGATGGAAACGGAAATGATCTTGCAGGTGCACGATGAACTCATTTTCGACGTCCCCGTCCGGGAACTGGAAGAAGTGGCCAGACTCGTGCGGGACTGCATGGAAAACGCCGTGACCCTGAAAGTGCCCCTGGTCGTCGAGATCAAGGCCGGTCCGAACTGGTACGAAACCAAACCACTGTAAAGAGGCACAAAGGGGCAAAGGCACAGAGACAAAACATTGCCAAACAAAACGCCTGGAAACGCTAAAAGCCCCACTTTGTGCCTTAGTGCCTTAATGCCTATGCACTTTGCGTCTTCAATTAAACCTTTTCGTCTAACCTTGGAGATGACCGGACATGCCCGAACTGCCCGAGGTGGAAACAGTCAAGCGGACCCTGGAAGGAAAAATAACCGGCCTGTCCATCAAGGCCGTGGAGATCTTTTTACCCAAGATCATCAAAACCCCCGGGCCGGAAGAACTGGCGACCCGCCTCCCCGGCAAAAAAATCAAAAAACTGGAGCGGAAGGGCAAATACCTGTTGATTTACCTTGCCGACAATCTTGTGCTGGTCGTCCACCTGCGCATGACCGGAAGGCTCATTTACTCCCCGCCGGACGCTCCGGATATCCCCCACACTCACGTAATCTTTCACCTGGGCAACGGCGACCAGCTGCGCTACGCGGACCTTCGCCAGTTCGGACAGATCTCCCTGGTCAAGGTCGACGACCTGGCCGGCCTGCCGGGACTTTGCGGCCTGGGTTACGATCCCTTCGATCCGCACTTTACGCGCGAGCTTTTTCGAAAAGAACTCAAAAATAAACGCGCCATGCTCAAACCGCTCCTTTTGGACCAGGGCTTTGTGGCCGGCCTGGGTAATATCTATGCCGATGAAGTTCTTTTCCGGGCGCGGCTCCACCCGCAGCGCCAGTCCCACACCCTTACCCCCCGGGAAGCCAGCCGCCTGTACCAGGCCATCCGGGAGGTCCTGCAGGAAGCCATTGCCAACCGGGGCACCAGCATCCGGGATTACGTCGACGGCGAAGGAAGGGAAGGCAACTACCAGAATTTACTCCGAGTTCACCATCGCGAAGGTGACCCCTGTTTAAAATGCGGTAAGCCTGTAATCAGGGTCCGGCTGGGCGGACGGAGCACCTATTATTGCCCGCACTGCCAAAAATCGTAAAGATCTCTTCGCCAGGCACAACTTTCCCGACCCCTCCATAAGATTAGAGTTAGGATCAAAACTTCGCGGGGGGATCGACGGAAGTGGATTTTTTCGCGCTTATCCTTTTCGCCCTGGCGCTCAACATGGATGCTTTTGCCACCGGCGTGGCTTACGGAATCCGCCGGATAAAACTTCCCTTGAGCTCCCTTTTGATCATCAGCGGGCTTTCCGTACTGGCGATTACGCTCTCCATGCTGGCCGGAAATGTCCTGTCCGGCTTTCTTTCGGAAGCCCTTGCCCGCCGCCTGGGCGGAATCATCTTGCTTTTCATCGGGGGCTGGTTTCTCTGGCAAAGCCTGCGGAAAAACGGCCCGCAAAACTATGACGCCGGCGAAGAAACGAAAACGCTCCTGCACATTCGTATTTACTCCCTGGGGCTGGTTATCCACGTCCTCCGCGAACCATACCGCGCCGACCTGGACCGCTCCGGGGAAATATCCGCCCGGGAAGCTTTTTT
>JBFMEJ010000244.1:0-3390 GCA_040753275.1 Bacillota bacterium | reverse complement strand
ATCAAAGCAAAAGAAACGGCATCGGTTAGGGAAAAGGGTTGATCATTATATTTGCGTAAGATTGTGATTGCCTCCCCGGTAATATCCGAATCGGCATAAATGATTTTAACCTTTAGTGAAGAGGCAATTCGTTCCCACCAGCCCAGGGCTGCCTCCGGGCCACAATCCAGCCTTAATAAAATGTATGTTTCGGCCACTACCAGATTGGTGGTCAGAAGTTCATGGTATTCTTTAAAAATTCCTTTGTAAAAAGTACCGGCTGTTTCATGATACTGATCGCGGCGGTTTGTTACCGCTACCCAGGCGGAAGTATCAACAAATATTCTCTTCAAGCTTCCCAGTTCTCCTTTTCCCGAAAAACCAGGTAGTGGTCGTGCCGCTCGGAGAGATCCGGCGTTTTGCCGGTACCCAGACCGATAATGTCGAGGGCAGGATCCTGTAAGCCAGGCTCCTTTTGCAGCCCCTGGTAGAGGTATTTTCTAATCAGTTCCGACTGGGATACCTTTTTTCTTTTTGCGATCAGGCGCAATTGCTGATGTAAAGCCTGGTCCACGTACACCTGCAGGGGGATCTTTTTCATTAATTGACTCACCACCACTTTTAATTCATGTACTTATTTTACATGAACATGTGGGAAATGACAAGTCTTGAACAGCAAAAAATTCCCTTACCTAATCCAGATGAAAAATCAGGCCCGCCGGAAATTTATTCCGGGGGCCGGCAAAGCAGGTTTCAGAATGGAAAGCGGTGCGGTGCACCTTTACCCGGAAAATACCGGCTATCTCCCCGCGCTCGCCCGGAGGCGCCTTCTGTTGGGGAAGTGCGAACCATTTAAAATGGGCAGCATTCCCAGCGCCCGGCCGGTGCCGATGGCCACGCAGGACAGCGGGTCGTCGGCGATGTAAACGGGAACCCCCACCTCTTTGTTTAGCAGCAGATCTATTCCGTGCAGCAGGGCGCCGCCGCCCGTCATGACGATCCCCCTCTCGGCGATGTCGGAAGCCAGTTCCGGCGGGGTATGTTCCAGCACTTCCTTCACCGCCCCGATGATTGCCGCCAGCGGTTCCTGGATGGCCTCGTAGACGTCCCGGCCGGTGATGTCCGCCGAACCGGGCAAACCGGTCACCATATCCCGGCCGCGGACTTCGACTCTCTTTTCCGCGTTCCCGTCGGGGCAGGCGGTTCCAACGCGAATCTTCAGTTCCTCCGCGGACCGTTCCCCAATAATCAGGTTAAATTTTTTGCGGACGTAGCGGGCAATCGCTTCGTCAAACTCATCCCCGCCCACCCGCAGGGAACGGCTGCAGACGATCCCGCCCAGGCTCAACACAGCAATGTCGGTGGTGCCGCCGCCGATGTCGATCACCATTTTCCCTCTGGGCTCGGCAATGTTCAGACCGGCGCCAATGGCGGCGGCCAGCGGCTCCTCGATGATGTAGGCTTGTCCCGCCCCGGCCTGCAGGGCAGCCTGAAGCACGGCCCGCTCTTCCACGTTGGTAACCTGGGCGGGGATGCAGACCATGATCCGGGGGCGAAAGAAAGGCTTGCGCCCGTTGACCTTGGCGATAAAATAGCGCAGCATCTTTTCGGTGACTTCGTAATCGGCAATCACGCCGTCCTGCAGGGGCCGGATGGCTACTATGCTGCCGGGCGTGCGCCCCAGCATCCTCCTTGCTTCCGTCCCCACGGCGATAATCCTGCCGTTGTCCTTGTTAATGGCGACCACCGACGGTTCGTTGAGCACGATCCCCTTTCCTTTGACAAACACCAGCACGTTGGCGGTGCCCAAATCGATTCCGATATCGGCGGTAAAGCCCAGCATAGAGGTGCCCCCTTCGGTAGTCGGTCGCCGGTCGTCAGAGGTCGGAGTCCAAGGCAAGGGGTCGGCTTAAACTATTGTCCACTAAATAAGGCAAGACCTCTTCTGAACGCGCCTTCAAAATTGGATCGGTTGATTAATTCTACATATTCAGTCAAAATCCTCTATGGCTGGAGGGAATTTTTATATTTTTTCCGGGTAGCCTCCCCGCCCCGTAAATGCCGCTCGGATTTGTTGAATTCAAGGATGGATTTCACCTGGTGAGCCAGCTTTTTATCTAAAGAAGGAAGTCTTTCCGTCATATCCTTATGCACTGTGCTTTTGCTCACCTGAAACACCGTTGCCGCCTGCCGCACAGTAGCGTTGGTCTCCAGGATATAGGCGCAGATTTCCAGCACCCTTTTCTGGATGTATTCCTGCATCTCCCTGCCTTACCTCCTTAAGCGGCGAAAAAAGATTCTAACAATATATATGCGGGAGATCGGCGGATCTGTCCTAAAAAAGAAAAACCGCCTGTACCCAGGGATTACCTTACTCTGCCGTTCGTTCGCGAGGAAGCGCTACTTTTGTCCCAACCTGGTGATCTCTACCCCGGTATAGTAGTGCTTTAAAATCTGCTGAAAGTCGTACCCGTGCCGGGCGAGACCTTTCGCCCCGTACTGGCACATGCCCACGGCGTGGCCGTAGCCGCGGGTGGTCACTTCCACCTGGCCGCCGTTAACCTTCAAGTTGAAATCGGCTGAACGAAGGTCCAGCAGATCGCGCACCACGGTGGCCGCGTAGGTTTTCTCGCCCAACTGCACCGTCTTCGGGCGCCCGGCGCCGGTGTATTCCAGCACCTGCATGGCCGGAGCCGGTGAACCTTTGCGCCCGCCGCCAGACACGGGAACCACGGCAAGATTGGTTTTCAGCGCCCGGTTGGCCTGTTCCAGCGGGATCGCGGCCACCCGCACGGGCTGCGGGTCGGCGCAGTAAGGGCAGGGCACTCCCTGCAAATAAGGAACGTTCACCTTCCACACCTCGCCGGCGTTTTCCGTCCCTTTGCCGCCGCAGGAAGCGTGGTAAACGGGGTCGATCAGCTGCCCTTCGTAAGTAATCACCAGCCCGCGCGTGTCGTCCACGGCCTGGCGGATTTTATAATAGTACCGGTAATAATTGAAAGTCCCCCAGCGCTTTTTCATTTCTTCCGGGGAAATCCAGGCCTGGCCGTGCCGGTGGTCGTCGCAGACGTCCGCCCCGGGGTGTCCGGAATTAGCAACGCCCCCGGCTTTTAAACGCTTGAGAATGTACGTCCGGGCGGCCACGGCCTGGGCCTTTAAAGCCTCCGCGGGAAACTCCGCCGGCATCTCGGCGGCCACCACCCCGGTGACGTAATCCTCCAGCGGCAGCCTGACTATTTCCCCGGTGCCGTGGACGTAAAGGCGGACCACCGGTTCTTTTTCCACCTCGATCCGAACGGAAGAAAGCCTGTCCGTAAGGTACGGCAGAGCCAGTAAAACCGCGATCAAAATTAGGGTAAATCCTATGAATAACTTGCGAATCGGCAAAACCCCCTGACTTGCCTCTATGCC
>JBFMEJ010000243.1:0-3396 GCA_040753275.1 Bacillota bacterium | reverse complement strand
CCAGGGCATTTACACCGATTTGCAACGCCGGATCCACCTCCGGGAAGGGCAATTGGCCAACGAAGCGGATCTGGTGATTACCTGCAGCAATTACATGGCGGAAGAGGTTAAAAATCTTTTTGGCGTCCCGCGGGACCGGGTGCGCGTCATTCCCAACGGGGTGGACCCGGAAAACCTGGCCCAAAAAAGGGACGGCCGGATGGATTGCCGCTTGAAAAGAAAAAAATGGGCACAGCCCGTGGTCTTGTTCTTTGGGCGGCTGGTGCCGGAAAAAGGGGTGCAGGTCCTGCTGGAGGCGCTCCCCGCCGTCGCCGGGCGCGTTCCCGGCGTGCGGCTGATGATCGCCGGGAAGGGGCCCTACGAGGGCTACCTGCGCAACCTGGCCGGCCGGCTGGGCGTCCTGGGCCGGGTCGATTTTGTCGGCTACGTGGACGACCAGGGGCGCAACCGGCTGCTGGAGCAGGGCTGGGCGGCCGCCTTCCCCAGCCTTTACGAGCCCTTCGGCATCGTTGCCTTAGAAGCCATGGCGGCCGGCGTGCCGGTAGTCGTTTCCGACACGGGAGGCTTGAGCGATATCATTACGCACGGGGTGGACGGCTACAAGGTGCCGCCGGGCCGGGAGGATCTGCTGGCCTACTATTTAAGTGAACTGCTGGTTAACGACCTGCTGGCGGACGAACTCTGCCGCCAGGCCTGGCGCAAGGTGCTCACCCTGTACGACTGGCGCTACATCGCCGCCGCCACCCGGGAAGTATACGGGGAATTGGTGCATTGAAGAAAGGCAAAGAGGCACTAAGGTACAGGGGCACAAAGAAATTAGAGGTTTAGACGGCCGGGAGTATTTTTCCTTTGTGCCTTGGTGCCTGCTCTGATCGGTCGTCAGTCGTCAGATGTCGGATGTCGGAAGATAATGTATGTTTTAGAAGGAGTTTTCCATGAGAACATTTGCCTCTGCCATTAATAATTAAACGAGGGCTGGAATTTGTCCGGGCGAGCGACATATGCGAAGGGTCGGAAACCAGACTTAAGCCGCAGCCGCGGCAAGCGAACCGGCAGCGCAATTTGAGAAGTGGGAAGTGAGAAGTTGGAGGTGGGAAATAGATAATCTCACTTCTAACTTCCCACCTCTCACTTCTCAATTGGTCGACCCGGAGCTCTTAAGCGAGCCGGACAATTCCAGCCCGATGACACTATTATCGAAGGAGTAAACGTATGCCCCGGCCAATCGTCTTAGGAAACGGTGCCATCCTCGTCGCCTTTGACCATAACCTGGTCATGCGCGATTTTTATTACCCGTACGTCGGCCAGTGGAACCACATCATGGGCCACAAGAACAACCTCGGCTTCTGGACGGAAGGCCGGTTCGCCTGGATCGACGACGCCGGCTGGGAGCGCGCCTTAAGCTACCGGCAAGACTCGCTGGTGGCCGCTTCCCGGGCGGTCCACCAGGAGTTTTCCCTGGCCGTCGAAAGCACCGACGCCGTCCACTACCGGGATAACATCTACTTAAAGCGTTTGCGGGTAAAAAACCTTTCTTCCCGGGAAAGGGAGGTGCGGGTATTCTTCACCCAGGATTTTTCCATCGACGAAACCGAAGTGGGCGACACGGCCCTTTACGACCCGCAGCTGCACACCATCTACCACTATAAAAAGAATCGCTATTTCATGATCGGCGGTTTTTGCGGCCCGGAACGCTTTTACCAGTATGCCACCGGAACCAAGCGCTTCGGCGGGGCGGAAGGGACCTGGCGGGACGCGGAAGACGGTGTTTTAAGCGGCAACCCCATCGCCCAGGGATCGGTGGACAGCGTGATTTCTTTCCGGTGCCTGCTGGGTGCCGGCGGGGAGCAAACCATCTATTACTGGATCGTGACGGGACGTAACTTCCAGGAAGTGCGGGCGTTGAACAACTACATCTGGAATAAAGGCGCCCAGCAGATCCTCGATAAAATTCGGGTTTACTGGCGTAACTGGCTGGAGCAGGGGACGCCCCGGAGCTTTGCCGATCTGCCGGAAAAGGTGGCGGAAATCTACCGGTTAAGCCTTCTGCTAATGAGGGTCCACCTGGACCGGCGCGGGGCGGTGATTGCCGCCGCCGACAGCGACATCATGCAGACCAACCGGGATCATTACTGTTACCTGTGGCCCAGGGACGGCGCCCTGATTATCCACGCTTTCATCAGGGCGGGCTATCCTGAACTGGCCGAAAAATTCTTTGCCTTTTGCGCCAATGCCTTGACCGAAGGCGGCTACTTACTGCATAAATACAACCCCGACGGGACCCTTGGCTCCAGTTGGCACCCCTGGATCAGCGCCAGGCAGCTGCCCATTCAGGAAGACGAAACCGCCCTCGTTCTGTATGCCTTCTGGCAATACTACGCGCATTGCAAAGATATCGAGACGGCCAACGAGTATTTCCAGACCCTGGTGCAGCCGGCGGCAAATTTTCTGGCGAATTATTTTGATCCGGAACTGGAACTGCCCCTGGAAAGTTACGACCTCTGGGAAGAAAGGCGCGGCATTTTCACCTTCACGGCGGCGGCGGTCCGGGCCGGTTTGCAAGCCGCTGCCCGCCTGGCCGATTTATTTGCGGAAAAAGAAAGCGCCCGGCTTTACCGGGAAAGGGCCGAACAAATCCAAAGCGGCATCGCCAATCACCTGTACGATCCCGTTTTGGGCAGGTTTATCCGGGGCCTGGTGGGGGACGGGGAAGGCGGTTTCCGGAAAGAAACCGCCCTGGAAAGCAGTCTCATGGGCTTATTTCTGTTTGATGCCTGGCCGCTTGAGGACGCCCGTTTAATTAATACGATGAAGGCAATTGAGGAGGGGCTTTGGGTTAAAACCAGCGTCGGCGGAGTGGCCCGCTATCCTGACGATTATTATTTTCAGCAGTCGCGAGATATCCGGAAAATTCCGGGAAACCCCTGGTTTATTTGCACGCTCTGGCTGGCCCAGTGGTATATCGCCCGGGCGCGCGACCTGGCCGGGCTCGTTCCGGCGAAAGCGCTTTTGCATTGGGCGGCGGTTTACACGCTGGAGACAGGCGTAATGGCTGAACAGCTGCACCCCGAAACCGGGGATCCTCTGTCCGTTGCTCCGCTGACCTGGTCCCACGCCACCTTTGTCCTGGCCGTGCTGGATTACCTGGAAAAATACGTGGAATTAACCGGCGACCCCTGCCTCCTTCGGTCGTCGGTCGCCGGACGTCAATCGCCGGAAACGGAACACTAAAGGAGAAGGCACTAAGGCACAGAGGCAAAAGAAATTAGAGGTATAGACGACCGGGAGTATTTTTCCTTTGTGCCTGTTGCCTCTGTGCCTCTATTTTCGGGGTCATTAAAACGAATGAGGGCTGGAATTTGTCCGGGCGAGCGACATGTGCGGAGGGTCGGGAAC
>JBFMEJ010000242.1:0-3416 GCA_040753275.1 Bacillota bacterium | reverse complement strand
ACCCTCACCGGGCGATGCAGCGTTACACACAGATCCTTCCATAGCTTCAACACCGGGGCAAAACCCTCTGTTAGCCAGATTCGATAAAGCTGTTCCATTTCCTGCAAATACGCCTGCAATAATTCTACCCGGGAAACGGCCCGGCCCGCAAACTCCTTGAGCGACGCGGCCGTGTTTGCAATTTCCCCGGGAAAATTCTCTATATTTACATTTATGCCGGTGCCGATGATTAAATAATTGATCCGCTCCATCTCCGCGCTCATTTCGGTCAGAATGCCGCAAATTTTTTTGCCGCCCAGCAAAAGATCATTGGGCCACTTAATACCCGGAGCCAGGCCGGCACTCCGGCGCACGGCCCGGGCCACGGCCACGGCGGCGAGCATGGTCAGCGGGGGGGCGGCGGCCGGATTTACCGGGGGATAAAGAATCAAAGAACACCAGATCCCTTTTCCGGTCGGGGAAAACCAACCCCGGCCCAGCCGCCCCCGCCCCCCGGTTTGTTCTTCGGCCACCACCAGGGCGCCGTCCGGAGCCCCCGCCAGGGCCAGCTCCCGCGCCAGGGCGTTGGTCGAGGGGGCCTGCGCAAAATAAAAAATGCGCCGCCCCATAAACTCCGTTTTCAATCCGGAAAGAATTTCTTGCGGGTACAGGCGGTCGGGCACGCCGGCCAGCCGGTAGCCGGCGCGGGGCTGGGAAACAATCTCGTACCCTTCCGCGCGCAAAGCCTGGATGTGCTTCCAGACGGCCGTCCGGGAAACACCGAGATTTTTACAGATCAGCTCTCCCGAAACAAATTCGGGCTGCTGTTTTTTTAATAAATGCAAGACCTGTTCTTTCATGGGTGTCAGATCCTTGATTTAAATCCTTGGTTTAATCCTTAGAAAAAAGCTCTCCTCCCGGTGCTGTTTTTCCTTATTTTGTGGTGGCTTGCACTGGCGAACCCAAAGGCGGTTACCTACCCTTCAGCTCGCTCCGTCTCTTCGTAGCGGGCCAGGACAAAAAGGAGATCGGCGAGCCGGTTGAGATATTTTAAAATATTTTCGTTGGGCAGCTGCCCTTCCTCGAAAATCTGCGCGGCCCTTCTTTCCGCCCGGCGCACCACGGCCCGGGCCAGATCGATGGCGGCCGAAGCCACCGTGTCGCCCGGGATGATAAATTCTTGCGGCATGGCTACCTGCTGTTCCAGATCCTCAATCAGACGGGTCAGCCGCTGCACCATTTCCCCGGCGACCACCGGACCCCGGAACCTGTACTCGGCATAATGCTCCGGCGGAACGGCCAGTTCGGCGGCGGGAACAAACATCTCTTTTTGGATAGTAAACAATATATTCCGGACCTGCTCCTTTTTGGCCAGCGCCCGCGCCATCCCAAGCGCAGAAACGGCTTCGTCGACCGCCCCGAAAAATTCGCACCGGGAGCTTGCTTTCGAGATCCGACGTCCGTAGAGCAGGCCTGTTTCGCCCCGGTCCCCCTTTTCATTAAACGTTTTCAAAAAAATTCACCCCTCATCTGTTTCTGACCTCTCAACCCCAAGGTCTGGTCGATGACTATTAATCTTTTTTAAGGGTTTTCGGCTGGCCTGGACAGATTGCGAAAAACAGCGGCCAAACCCGGCTTGTCCAGCCTGCCTGCAGCAACATCCATCATCGCTTGGTAGAGCACTTCCCCTGGATCACTTATACTTATGCCATTCAAATTCAGAAAAACCAGGGCGCAGACCAGGGCCGTCCGCTTGTTGCCGTCAAAGAAAGGATGATTTTTGCAAATATGAAAGGCATAAGCTGCCGCCATTGTATACAGGTCCGGATGGAGCAACTCACCCTCAAAAGATGCCCCGGGCATGGCCAGGGCCGATTGCAATAAGGAGAAGTCTCTTATACCTGGCCGGCCGCCGTAGCGCTCGATCTGATCCCGGTGAATTTCAACAGTCTCAGACAAAGCAAGAAAAAGAATATTATTCATAAGAATCTATTCAGCCAGCCTCTTCAATGTGGCGGCATGATCATTATTTACCTTCGCCAGGGCCTCCCTGAATTTTTTTTCGCGCCCTCTGTCACGTACAGGGGTAATAATCAAACTTACCCCGTCCGTTGTGATTTTCAACGGTGTTTCAAAAGTGATATCAAGCAGTTCCAGAATGGGTTTATCAATAATCAATGCGGCGCTATTCCCGTGAACAGACAAGTTTTTAATCATAGCGCAGACCTCCGTTGATATAGCGTAATTACATTGTAACAACTTTTCGGTTTTTTGTCAATCCCGCACCTGAAAATCCCAACCCTTTCTTCCGGGCCGGGCCAATGCACCATAAACCCGAACCGCACGTCGTCCCGCGATAGAGATTAAAATAAATTTGCCCATCAAAACTCCACGCCCTCCTGCGCCTTGATCCCGCTGGCGTAATGGTGTTTGATTTCTTTCATTTCCGTCACCAGGTCCGCGCGCTCGATGATTTCCGGCGGGGCATCGCGCCCGGTTAAAACCAGGTGCATTTGCGCCGGCTTGCGGTCGAGCAGGGCCAGTACCTCCTCCAGGGTAAGCAGCTTCAATTTCAGAGCGTATAAAATTTCGTCCAAAATAAGCATGTCCACCTGCGCCCGGGCAAGCTCCGCAAGGGCGGCCGCCAGGGCGGCGCGGGCGGCGGAGCTGTGTTCTGCCATAGTTACTTCGTTATTGAGGTAAGTAAAACCCTCCCCCAGCTGCCGGATTTCGAAATTCTCCCCCAACCGGGCCGCCGCGTTTAATTCCCCGTAGCGCCACCGGCCCTTGATGAACTGCAGCACCAGGATCTTTTTCCCCTGGCCCCAGGCGCGCATGCCCATCCCCAGGGCGGCGGTGGTTTTTCCCTTGCCGTTGCCGGTGAAGACCATAACCAAACCTTTTGTTTCGCCCATTTTTCCTCCTCAAATTCATTTACAACGCTAACCGGCACTGGTATCATTAGATCAAAGCGGTCTCTATTTTTGTGTTCCGGGAGAGTTTTGCCAGGTGGTCAAAAAAATTTTCATTGAAGTTGAACTGGGGTTAAAAGGGGTAGAAAAAAGGGATCTTTTTGTCTACCTCGACGATAAACTGGCAGCCAGTTATTTTGACGTGGCCTACGAGCAAATTCACGCCATCGCCGAAGAATTTCAGCAGCAATACCCGGCCGCCGGGCTGGAAGTTTCCTGCAGGGGCGAAGACTGCTGCGGGAAAATGCACCAGTGGAAGCTGGACGTCGCTAAACCAAAAGGAAACTCCTGAGACCCGCGGACTCCGCCCGCGCCTTTCCCTTCCCGAGGCCCCGGAAAAGGCGGGAGCGGATTCTTGTCCGGGCCGCGGCCGTCAGACCAGGGCCAGTTTCTGGCGGCGCTTTTCTTCGTACATGCGGTCGTCCGCCTCTTTGATTAACCGGTCGATCGTCGATAAGGGGCCGC
>JBFMEJ010000241.1:0-3420 GCA_040753275.1 Bacillota bacterium | reverse complement strand
CCGTCCGGGACCTTTTTAATGAAGGGGGTGGCCGCAAGCAAAAATACAGTCATTCCCGTAAAGATCACCCGGAACCCCGCGCTTTTGTCCGGATAAAAAGAAAGGATGAGCAGGATCAGGGAAGTTCCCAAAACTCCCCCGGTCTGCCGGAACATGCCGCGCAATCCCGAGATGGCGGCGATTTTTTCGGGCATCAGCTCGACAGCTGCATTGTTCGAAGGGGGGCTGGCCAGCCCGATTCCCACGCCGGAAACAAAAACGAGGAAAGCTAACCACCAGTAATCCGCCAAAGCCCAACCGCCGATGACCGGCCCGTGCGGAAAAAAGGCCAGCCCCAGGGTACTCGCGGCCAGGACGAGAAATCCCGCCGTCATGGGCAGCCGGTAGCCGGTGCGGTTTAAGGACATGCTCACCAGCGCCGACATGCCGATCATCCCCAGGGCGCGGGCGGTGAGCAGGCTGCCGCTGGCCAGGCTGGACATCCCGTAGGCAAGCTGGGCGTAGTAAGGGATAAAGGCCATCATCCCCAGGATACAGGCGCCGTAGAGCAGGTTTAAGCCGTTGATCACGGCAAAGGTAGGATTTTTCAAAAGGGACAGCTCTAAAATAGGTGATTCCGCCCTCTTTTCCCACCGCAAAAAGGTAAGCAGCAGCAAAATGCCCAGGGCCAGGAGAAGCCACGTCACCCACGAGGAAACAACGGCCGGGTTTTCCCCGACCCGGGTCAGAAAATACATCAAAAAGAGGATCGAAACGGCAAACAGGCCCGCCCCGGGAAGATCCACTCGGGTGCGGCGGGCGGCCGGGTCCGGTTCCAAAAGAAGGTGCGACAAAACCAGGACAACTACTCCTACCGGGATATTGAGGAGAAAGATCGTCTGCCAGGGGGTGTGATCCAGGAGCCAGCCGCCCAGCGCCGGACCCGCGATTCCGCCCAGCGGAAAAACGCTGGTGAACAGCCCGATGGCCCGGGCCCGGTCGTCGGCAAAATGATCGCCCACAATCCCCATCGCCGACGGCATGAACCCGCTGCCCCCCAGGGCCTGGAAAAAGCGGGCGGCAATCAGCCAGGAAATGTTCGGAGAAAGGGCACAGAACAGGGAGCCGAGGGTGAAAATGACCACGCTGCCCATAAAGACGCGCTTTCTTCCCCACTCGTCGCTGATCCGGCCCACCAGGGGCATCGTTGTCAGGGTCATCAACTGGTAGGCGGTGATAATCCAGCCGGTCCAAACCAGGTCAGCCTGCAAATTGTGTTCGATAACGGGCAGGGCAGTGGCGACAATGGTGGCGCTGGCCGAGGACATGAACAGGGCCAGGGAAGCCACCGCAAAAAAGACATATCGGTGGTGCCGGCCGCTGCCGTTGATCGCTCTTTCGGCGGGGACATCCAGCGCTCTTTTTGGCATAGACAACACCTCCGGGAAACTGGCCAGAGCTATAGGGATAATCTTACTCCCGGAAGAGATGTAGGTCAAGGAAGAGAAAACGGTCTGAGTTCCGGCAAGCCGCCGGGAAAGTTTTCTTGCCGGGCAGGAAAGGCTGCTTTTGTAGAGAATGTTAAGGAATTAAACTATCTTTCAGAGGGGGGCAGAACAGACGGAAAGCAAAATTGCCCGGGCCATCGGCCTGCGGTACCCGCCGGTGGCAATCCTGTTCGCGGAAAAGAAACCGGAAGGAGCGTTGCATTTTAAGGAAGGGCGCTGGGGGTGCGTGGTGGCCATGTTCACCGCCGCCGCCAAAGGGCGCACCGCGGTTTTCGACCGACAGACCTTCGGCTGCCTCGGGGGCGGAACCGGACTGGGCTTCGGCAACCAGTACGTGCATTTTCCAGGCGGAATCGAATACTTTCTTTCCACCGGGAACAAGAATTTGCCCTGTCTCCAGATGCGGCGAACTTCCGGGCTTCGGCCCTCCTTGAAGAAGGGGAAGGGTATTTCAAGTCCCCGGAAATCGCCAAAAAGTTTGTCGACGCCCTGCCCATGACCGAAGTACCGGCAACTTACGTTATTTTCAAGCCCCTTAATCAGCTTACGGCGGATGAAACTCCGGAAGTGGTAGTTTTCCTGGCCAACGTCGATCAGTTATGCGCTCTGTGCGTCCTGGCCAATTCCGACCGCGGCGCCGGCCAGAGCGTGATCGTACCCTTCGGCGCCGGCTGCCAGACCCTGGGGATTATCCCTTATGCCGAAGCAAGGTCCGCCCAGCCCCGCGCTGTGAGCGGCCTGACGGACATCTCGGTGCGCCGCCACGTGGATAAAGATCTTCTGTCTTTTGCCGTGCCTTTCCCCATGTTTTTACAGATGGAAGAAAACGTCGCGGGCAGTTTTCTGGAAGAGGAAACCTGGCGGAAGGTACTGGACAGAAACAGGTAAATCCTCAAGCGGAACACACACGGGATTTAACGTCCCAGCCCGGAAAGCAGGATGGTTTCCGTAGTGACCTCTTCCGGTAAACAAGGCAGGAAAACCCCGGAAGACGTGGAAAAGATCAATAAGTTTTGTAACGCGGCAGAGGAGGAGGAAGATATGGACTTTTTTGATGTCCTGGCCAGGCGCCGGAGCATCCGCCGGTACAAAGCAACCCCGGTGGAAAAGAAAAGCTTTTGGCCGTATTAGAAGCGGCCCGGCTTGCGCCTACCTGGGAGAACAAACAGGGCTGGCGGCTGATCGTCACCACCACCCCGGAGCAGAAAGAAAAATTGCTGGCCGCCATCCCTGACGCCAACCCGGGCAAAAAGGGAATCACTTCGGCTCCGGTGGCCGTGGTGCTTTGCGCTCACCCCGGGCATTCCGGAGAAAGGGAGGGCCAAAAGTATTACCTGGTTGATTGTGGGATTGTCTTCGAGCACCTGGTCCTGGCCGCCTGCGCCCAGGGGCTGGGCACCTGCTGGATCGGGGTATTCGATGAAGACTGGATCAAACAAGATTTCGGCATCCCCGAGCCCTGGCGCGTGGTGGCTCTTACTCCCCTGGGTTATCCGGATCAGGATCCCCCGCCCCGGCCTAGAAAGCCCCTGCGGGAAATGGTTTTTGCCGGATGCTGGTCCGAAGATATAGAAGTGGCAAACGGGGAGGGCAGGGAATGAAAAGCGGAGCCGAATACCGGGAGGAGTTAAAAAAGATTCACCCCGTAATCTACTTCCGGGGAGAAAAAATTACGGACATTTTGGGGCACCCCGTGCTGCAGCCGGTGATTAACGCCGCCGTGGCCACCTACGATTTGGCCCTGGATCCAGATAACGCTGGCCGGATGCTCACCACTTCCCCGCTCACTGGAGAAAAATGTAATTTATTGGGCGCCCTCTTGTGCTCTAAAGAAGACCTGGTGAAAACCGTCAAACTGCGCCGCTGGTGGCAGAACACCACGGGCACCTGCAACGCCGGCCGCTGCGCGGGAGCCTGCGCGGCCAACGCCATC
>JBFMEJ010000240.1:0-3441 GCA_040753275.1 Bacillota bacterium | reverse complement strand
CTCCACTTCGTTTTCTGTGTATCGCCCCACTTCCGACACATTATCCACGATAATACCTACTTTTTGACTCAACTTTCGCAGTTGACAAGTGAGAAAATTTATGCTACCCGCGCCAATAAACGTTTTTTCAAAAACTCCGGCAGGGACTCCATAAAGCTGTCTAAGATTTCTTCCAGCAGGTCATCTGGTAAGTACAACTTATCCCGAAGCACCTGCGTAAATAACTCAAGGAGAATAATGAATGCCTTAGCAAAGCTGATGTTTTCAACTTCTTCGCACATTTCGTAGAAGATCCCGCCCCAGGAACGGTCGTCCTTGCTTTCTCGGTTCTCTACGCTTAACAGTAAGTAGCGCACACAGACCAGGGTGGTGTGGGCAACCATGGCGTCGTAATCCCGGGCCTGGAATTCCTTAGCCAGACCCAGAAACGACTTGCACATTTTGAAATAGACTTCGATGTCCCAGCGCATCCCGTAAATCCGAATGATCTCTTCATCCGAAATGGCGGTGTTGGTCGACAACAGGGCCAGCCATTCCCGTTTATTGGTCCGGTTCCGGACAAAAACAATCCGGACGGGCAGGCCGTAGTAATCCACTACTACGGAGGCAAGAATGTCACCCTTTCGTTTGGTCACTACCGCGTAGAGTTCGGATAGTCTATAAAATCGTCCGTTGTAGCCATAAAAGATATTGGGCATGTCTTTGAGCATACAGATTGCCTCGCGCTGGCGGGTTTTGATCGCTTTGATCACCTCCGGCCAGCTAAACCAGCTGTCGAACAAAACATACTGGAAAGCGCGGGTATAGGCCAGGATCTCGTCGAGGAGATTGACGAAAACCTCCGTTGCCTTCAAAACGGCTTCCGCTCTCCGCTTAGCGCCGGGGGAACCGACAGGAACTTCCGGTCCCTGTTCGTAAAGCCGTTGTTCTGGCTTATTGGAACTGAGCAGGGCAAAAGCCAAGGGAACGAAGGAGGCGCCGTCACTCCAGCCCACGGTCAACTTGCGGAAACCCCGCACATAACGGCGGGTTACGTGGTCAAAAACCCTGGCCAACAGTTCTACCTTCTTGCTGCGGTTGCGGCTATATAGAGAATCGTCCACAATCAGGACCTTGACCCGTTCCGGTTTGGTTAAGGGGCTGAGAAAATTGTTGACGACTCCCGCCCCAAGCTTTAAGAGAAAGCGCCGCCAGTCGTACAATGGGTTGTTCAAAAAACGGTAGATCACGTCCTTGGCAAATTCTTTGGGTTGGTTACTCTGTAAAAAAGCGTAGAAATTTTTCTGAGTGAACACCAGCAGTACCAGAAACTGCACAACGGCGACGATTGGATGACCGCTTAGCTTTTTGATCCTGGCTTCTTTTAAGCACTCTTTGACGTTAAAACGCTTAAAGAAACTATTAATTCGGGACTGGATCTGGATATTTTCGGATAACTCTGCTATAATGGGAGGCAAGCAAAACACCTTTCCTTTCTGTGAATGGAATGGTTTGCTAACCCCATTATACCAGAAGGAGGGTGTTTTGCCTATTTTATAAAGGCTTTATTTTATCACGGCGCACTAAAAAGATCAACTGCGAAAGTTGAGTTATATACAGTTAAGATGCCAGCTTAAATAAATTGACGCGAAAGCGGGGGTTTAACCCTGGAAACGCAGCAGTTACCCGCAGCAAAACCCCATCCCCCGCAGTGGGGAAGGGAAAAACCGGCTTCCCGGGACCGCGAGGGCCCCTTGTGGAAAACGTTGCTTATCTTTTTGATCCCGCTGGCGCTGAGCAACGCCCTGCAGTCGCTGAGCAGCACGGTCGGCAGCATCTTTCTCGGGCGCCTGATCGGCGTCCAGGCGCTGGCTGCCGTGTCTACTTTTTTCCCTCTCCTGTTCTTCTTGTTTTCTTTTCTCATCGGCATCGGGAGCGGGAGCACGGTGCTCATCGGGCAGGCCTACGGGGCGGGCAAACAGGATTATCTGAAGGCGGTGGCTGGAACCACTCTCGCTTTCACGCTCCTTTTGGGCATCGTTTTGGCCGTCCCCGGCGGTCTGTTCAACGTCCAGGCGCTCACGCTCATCGGCGCCCCGGCGAACATTTTGGGTTCCGCCGCCGGCTACGCGCGGATTATGTTTTGGGGGCTGCCCATCGTCTTTTTATACACGGTCTACACCACGTTTCTGCGGGGAACGGGAGATTCCCGGACGCCCTTCTACTTTCTGGCCGTCAGCACGGCGCTCGGGCTTTTGCTGACCCCGGCGCTGATTCTCGGCTGGGCGGGCCTGCCCCGGCTTCGGCCTCAACGGAGCGGCTTACGCCAATGTTTTATCCGCCTTCCTCATATTTCTTCTGATGCTGGCGTACCTGCACCAAACTCGCCACCCCCTGCGCCTGGACAGGGAAGTGCTCCGCCATTTGCGCCTGAACTGGCCGCTTCTCAAGACCCTGCTGAAGATCGGCGTCCCGACAGGGGTTCAGATGATCATGATTTCCCTTTCTGAAATCGCCATCGTCAGCCTGGTGAACCGCTTCGGCTCCTCAGCCACCGCCGCTTACGGGGCCTACTACCAGGTTGCGAATTACGTTCAAATGCCGGCCATCAGCCTGGGAATCGCGGTTTCCATCTTCGGGGCGCAGGCCATCGGGGCCGGGCGGTTCGAGCGCCTGCGCCGGGTGTTCTGGGCGGGGATTGCCCTGAACCTCGCCCTCGGCGGGACCCTGGTCGTCCTCTGCTACCTTTTCGCCACCGACATTCTGGGCTGGTTTCTGACGGACCGGGAAACGCTGCGGATCGCGCACCGCCTGCTGATGATTACCCTGTGGAGCTACCTGGTTTTCGGGGGGACGAGCGTGCTGACCGGCATCATGCGCTCCAGCGGCACCGTTTTCTGGCCGACGGTTCTTTCCATCTTTTCCATCTGGGCGGTGGAGATTCCCGCCGCCTATATCCTGTCGCGCAAGATCGGGATCGACGGGATCTGGGTTGGTTACGCTGTGGCTTTCGTGGCCGGTTTCCTCCTCCAGTACGGCTACTACCGTGCGTTCTGGCGGGAAAAACGGGACGGGCGGCTGATTCCCGAGTAAAAAAGTAGAAACCAAGGAAATTTTTTCCCCCTGGAATTGCTCCCCCGCTTTACTGTATAATTTTTATAAAAATTGACATCGCCCGCAACCGGGGGGAACAACATGGAAATCAGACTTGGCGATAAGGACCTGGACTTCGTCATCCGCACGGTGGTGACCAGGCGTACCGATTACGACAATATCAAAGAAATAGTCCGGGACAAGCCGGACCTGATCAGCACCATGCTCGACGACCCCAGGCTCTTCCAGCGCGTTGCCAGCGAAGAAGAGGTTTTCCTCAGAATTTCCCCCTACCTCTTCTTTGAAATTTTGCTGCGCCAGGCCCGCCGGGATTTCCAGGCGAGGACGTACACGTACGAAAAAATCGGG
>JBFMEJ010000239.1:0-3445 GCA_040753275.1 Bacillota bacterium | reverse complement strand
CCTGGACCAGGCCAACTGGCCGGAAATTATCGGCACGGTTGCCGGGGACGATACGATTCTGGTCGTTGTGAAACCGAAAAAATGTGTGGCCACACTTTTGAAGCGTTTCAACCAACTGGTTAAGTAGGGACCCCTCCTTTAGGAGATGGTGCGATGCTGGTTTTGCTGGAAATCCGGGATTTTGGACTGATCGACCGGGCCAGCCTGGAATTTGCGCCCGGTTTAAATGTTCTCACCGGTGAAACGGGAGCAGGGAAATCCATTATTATTGACGCCCTGCAGGCAGCGCTGGGCCAGCGGGCTTCGGCCGACTCGATCCGCACCGGCAGGGAAAAAGCCCGGATCACCGCGGTCTTCGATATCAACGGCCACGCTTCGCTGAAGGAAAAGTTAACCGCCTGGGGGATTCCGGAGGAAGAAGACGGAACCCTGGTGATGACCCGGGAATTGGCCAGGAGCGGGCGCAACACCTGCCGGTTAAACGGACAGGCGGTTACCGCGGGGCTGTACCGGGAAGCGGGCCGTTTTCTGGTCGCCCTGCAGGGGCAGCACGAACAGCAGGCCCTGGCGATCCCCGAACACCAGCTTGCCCTGCTGGATCGCTTCGGCGGCGCCAGGACAGGCAATTTGCGCCGGGCCGCCGGGGAAATCTACGGGCGGTGGCGGGCCGCCCGGGAGCTCCTCCGGGAGATCATCGACAATTCACAAGAGCGGGTGCACCGCCTGGACATGCTGCGCTACCAGATCGAGGAAATAGATCGGGCCGGATTGTCGGCCGGGGAAGAGGAGGAACTCCTGAAAGAACGTTCCCGGCTGGCCAACGCGGAAAAGATTTTGTTTTTAGCCGCGGAATGTTCCGGATTTTTGCAGGGGAGCGAAGGAAGCGCTTTTTCCGCTTTGGATTGCCTGGGCCAGGCCAGGCGCCGTCTAAGCGAACTGTCCCGCCTGGACGAGGCCCTGGCACCTTTATTGACAGCCGTGGAGAGCGCCCTTTACCAGGTGGAGGACACCGCGCGCGAACTGGCCGGCTACCGGGAACAAATTCAGGCGGATCCCGGGAGGCTGCAGTTGATCGAGGAAAGGCTGGCCCTGCTTAAGAGCCTGAAAAGAAAGTACGGCGCGACGATTGCCGATATATTGCGCTACCGGGAGGAAGCTGCCCGGGAGTTCGAACGGCTGACTGCCCTGGAAGAAAATACCGCCGCCCTGGAACAGGAGATCGGCAGGCTGGCGGAGGAGTGGCAAAAAATCGCCCGGGAATTAACGCCGGCGCGCCGGGAAGCCGCCCGCCGCCTGGAAGAGGCCATCGCCGCCGGACTGGCCTCCCTGGAAATGGGCAAGGTTGAATTTTCCGTCCGGTTTGAACAGGTTGAAGATATTTCTCCTGCCGGCAGGGAAAGGGTGGAGTTTCTTATTTCCCCCAATCCCGGCGAACCGCTGCGCCCGCTGGCCAAAATCGCTTCCGGGGGAGAGCTTTCCCGGATTATGCTTGCCTTAAGGGAAATCTTAGCCGCGCTGGACGAGGTGCCCACTCTGGTTTTTGATGAGGTGGACACGGGAATCGGCGGGAAAACTTTGCAGGCGGTGGCCGAAAAGCTTTCCCGGATCGCCGCCCACACCCAGGTCATTTGCGTCACGCACGCCGCCCAGGTGGCCTGCTACGCCGACAATCATTATTTTGTTTTTAAAGAAGCCGGGGATCGGCAAACCAACATTTACACCAGGAGACTGCAGGGCGAAGACCGTTTAAAAGAAATCGCCCGCATGCTGGCAGGTACGGAGGACGGTCTGGCCTGGGAACACGCCCGCCAGCTCCTGGAACAGGCAAAGAGAAACAGGGATTAGGGAATATGGAATAGGGGATGGGGATAGGGGATAGGGAGAGAAAATAGGCGCTTATGCTGTTTTTGTAGCACCAGCGGAAGATACAAAAATTATAATTAACAAAATTAGCCCCTGAACAGGGGCTAATTTTTTTCAAAAAATAACAAAACGCATCTATTGCTTATAAACCGGCATATTGGCAAACTACGGCACATTTAGGCAGAATATTAGCCATTCTCTCAGGTTAATTTAAAAATGCACAATATTATTTTAGATATCTTTAAATATCACGAGGAGGGAGGCAACCTGAAGAGAAGAGTTACTAAGATTTTCTGGGCGCTGCTCTATTTTTTTCTGCTGACCGTACTGATCAAAAGCCTGTTCGTCTTTCCGGCCCGGCAAAACATAAAAGCCGGCGACCCGCTGGTTCCCCGGCCGGCTTTTCATTCCGGCCTGTCGCCCTACTTAAGCGCCCACTTTCCCGGCCGGCAAGACATTGACTTTTCCCGTGGCGTACCGGTGGCGCAGGCGCCCGGCCTGGTCCGCGTGCAGTGGAAATTATTCGGACTCATCCCCCTTCAGGAAATGCTGGTCAACGTCATCAACCCGCCGCAGGTGATGGTCTGCGGGCATTCCATCGGCGTCCTTCTGCACGCGGAAGGAGTGCTGGTCGTCGGACACACGGTTGTCGAGGATCCTTCCGGCAAAAAGCACCATCCGGCCGAAAAGGCGGGCATCCTGGCCGGCGACCTGATTATCAAAGTAAACAATATCGTCGTCCAAAACGACCAGCGGCTCAGGGACGAAATCGAACGCAGCGGCCGCAAGGGAAAACCAGTCACTCTGGAGGTAAGGCGGAAAAACAAAACCTTCCCGGTCAAAGTTAACCCGGTTTTTTGCAAAGAAACCGGCCGGTACCGGATCGGGTTGTTTATTCGGGACAGCACAGCCGGAATGGGTACACTGACCTTTTACGATCCCCAAACAAAACTGTACGGCGCCCTGGGGCACATGGTCACCGGCCTGGACAGCCCGGCCGAAGTTGATTTAAGCGACGGAAAAATCGTGAACGCGCTCGTTCAGGACATCTACCCTGGAGGTAAAGGGAAACCGGGAGAAAAAATCGGCGCCTTTTCCGGAAAGACCAGATTTACCGGAAACCTCCAGAGGAACACGCCCTTTGGAATCTTCGGCACCCTGCGGCAGCCGCCTGATCACTATTTTTACCCCAAACCGCTGCCCGTGGCCCTGGCCTACGAAATAACAACCGGACCGGCAGAAATCCTCACCGTCCTGAGTGAAGAACGAATCGAACGGTTTGCCATCGAAATAGAAAAGGTGCACCCGCAAATCAGACCGGAAGGAAAAGGACTGGTGATCAAGGTGACCGACCGGGATTTAATCCGGCGGGCAGGGGGAATTATCCAGGGGATGAGCGGCAGCCCGATCATTCAAAACGGAAAATTTGTCGGTGTCGTTACGCATGTTTTCGTCAATGACCCCACCCGGGGCTATGGTGTGCCGGCGGAATGGATGCTCCAGGAAGCCGGCTTCTTTAATTCCGGGAGAAAAAATAAATTTGCGGCCTGAGGCAGATTTTCGATCCTTAAAAACATTGAGA
>JBFMEJ010000238.1:0-3447 GCA_040753275.1 Bacillota bacterium | reverse complement strand
GATATCTTTTTGGTCCCACACGTGATTACCCGTGGTAAGGACATCAATTCCGACCGAGAAAAGTTATGACGCCACTTCCCGGGTGAGGCCGCTTCCGCCGGCGGCATTTTCTCCGTTGGCAACAATTAAATCGAAGGCAAACCTGCCGGTCAATTCGGAAAGGCTCTCTTTTACCGCCCTTCGCCCGGCGCGGCCGACAATATCTCCGATGAGCAGGATGCGCACAAAAATATTTCCCCCTCGCTACTTGTTGAACACCAGCACCCGGTCCTCCTCCCGAAAGGCAAACAGGCACCTGTCCTCGGTAGTACCCCGCACGCTTTCCAGCAGATGCGCAATGATTTCCTCCTGCAGGATTAAATCGTCTTCCAGGCAGGCTTCATTGGCTTCGGTAACCAGGCGGTCGCCCAAAAAATCCCGTAACAACCGGACAATCAGAGCAATCTCTTCCGCCACCAGCGTATCTACATCCCTGCGCACTTCAATAAACGTCAGGCGGTCACACTCCTGGCAAAAGACGGCCTTTACCTTCGCCTTCTTTTTTTCCAGTAAATTAAATACAGCAATGCTGTCCAGCACTTTTTCCTTAATTACGGAATGCTCTCCCGGCGAGAGCGCCCGGGAAGAAAGAAAGGTAAACTTTAAAACCCGGCCGGCGGGATCAAAGTTAATCGTGGCAACTTCCGGGTAACGGGCCAGAATCGAAATTAAAAGACCCGCGCTGCTGGTCACGTCTTCTTTTCCTTTGTACTGGACAGACAAAAATCTTCACCTTCCCTGTTTACTTTCCATTACTTCCGGCACTTTTTTAAAAGTTCGGCTTTCTTCTTGATAATCCTGCTGAAAATATGACTCGGGAGAAAAAATTTCGCCATCAATTATTTCTAGATCTGGAAATAACGGCTCCTGAACGAAAACAGGAGCCTTGAAAAATAGCAGGCACAAAGGCAGCAGGCACAAAGGAGGAAAATATGCTTCTTTGTGCTTCAATTTCATTATTACGAGAACGAAGGTTTGCCATGGGGAACTCCCTTGGAGATAGCTTTCATTATTTCCCACCAGGATGGACCGGGATGGAATAGGATGGTTAAATTATATGAAACCTCCGTCTCTCTAACATATTACTTTGTGCCTCTGTGCCTTTGTGCCTTTCTCCTCCTTACTTTGCGTAGTCCACCACGCGCACTTCGCGTAAAATGGTTACCTTGATCTGGCCCGGATACTCCAGTTCGCTTTCAATCTTTCTGGCGATTTCCCGCGCCAGGCGAACGGCGCCCAGGTCGTCCACCTTCTCGGGCTTGACCATGATCCGGACCTCCCGCCCCGCCTGGATGGCGTAGGCTTTTTCCACGCCTTCAAAGGAATTCGCAACTTCTTCTAGCTTCTGGAGCCGCTTCAGGTAGGCCTCCAGAGTCTCTCTCCGGGCGCCGGGTCTGGCCGCCGAAATGGCGTCTGCGGCCTGCACCAGAACTGCAATAATTGTTTTGGGATCTTCGTCCCCGTGGTGGGAAGCGACGGCGTGGATGACTTCCGGATGTTCTTTGTATTTCTTGGCCAACTCGATCCCGATCGAAACGTGCGGACCTTCCATCTGGTGGTCAACGGCTTTCCCGATGTCGTGCAGCAAGCCGGCCCGCTTGGCCAGCTGCACATCCGCCCCCAGTTCGGCCGCCATCAGTCCGGCCAGGTGAGCGACCTCAATGGAATGTTTCAACACATTTTGACCGTAACTGGTGCGGTATTTTAAACGCCCCAGCAGGTTGACCAGTTCCGGGTGCAGACCGTGGACGCCGGTTTGAAACATGGCCTGTTCCCCGGCCTCGCGGATCTGGACCTCAATTTCCTTCTGGGCTTTCTCGACCATTTCCTCAATGCGCGCGGGATGAATGCGCCCATCCACAATTAATTTTTCCAGGGCAATTTTCGCCATTTCGCGGCGGATGGGGTCAAATCCGGATAAAATCACCGCCTCGGGGGTATCGTCAATGATTAAGTCGATCCCCGTCAAAGTTTCAAAAGCCCTGATGTTGCGCCCTTCCCGGCCGATGATCCGCCCTTTCATTTCGTCGTTGGGCAGGGGGATCACAGCCACCGTGGTTTCTGCCGAATGATCGGCGGCACACCGCTGGATGGCCAGGGAGATAATTTCCCGGGCTCTCCTTTCCCCTTCCTCCCTGGCTTTCGTTTCCATTTCCCGGATCAGCATGGCCGCTTCGTGCTGGATCTCCTTTTCAACGTTCGCCAGGAGCAGCTGGCGGGCCTCCTCGCAGGTCAATCCGGAAATCCGTTCCAGTTCTGCAATCTGCTGCCGGTAAATTTCATTTAATTTGTTTTTGATCCCCTCAATTTCGTGTTCTTTGCGGTTTAAAGCTTCTTCCTTTTTTTCGATTCCTTCAATTTTCCGGTCCAGCGCTTCCTCCTTCTGCACCAGCCTTCTTTCCAGGCGCTGCAGTTCCGAGCGCCGTTCCCGGTTTTCTCTTTCCACCTCATTGCGCAGCTTTAAAACTTCTTCTTTGGCCTCCAAGAGAGCCTCGCGCTTTCTGGCTTCAGCGAGCCGCTCGGCTTCTTCGCGAATTTTTCTTGCCTCTGCTTCCGCCGAAGCAATTTTCGCTTCCGCAAGGTACTTTCTGACCAGATAGCCGATTGCCAGCGCTACTAAAACGGCCGCAATCAGTACCCCGATAAATTGGGGCTGCAAACAAACACACCTCCTCGCCTGTTCCTTTTCCACCCATAAAAAAAACCGAGTACAACTCGGCAGAAAAAAGAATCGGCACTACATTCCCTGGTTGTCCAGCATGAGCAAACCCGGATCCCGGCGCTTTTGAAAAAAACCCGGACCCGAAAAATTTGCCGGCTGCTTTTAAGGCGCACTCTTTCCGGCGCCTAAATTCCTTTCAAATTTATCGCCTGGAACTCCGCCTGAACCATGGCGCAGTTCTGCTACCGGGGCAACAATCCCAAATACCTGGCTCATGGTGAGATATATAAAATATATCAATTAAATTTGAAACGAATCCAGGGACTTGAATTTAAATGTATCTAAACTGGGAAGCTGCTTGTAGTAACCAATTCTATTTTCTCCCATAAACAATATTGTACCGGTTTATTTGCCTATTGTCAAGTAAGATCTCGCCTGAAACCGCGCGTTTCTCCGCCCCTAAGCCGTGGTCGGGATCCTGCCGGGGCCTAGTCCGTTTCCGTCACCGGGGCCGCTTTTGCCCCGCCCAGATTTAAAGCCTGCCTCACCCGGTTTTCAATTTCCCCGGCAATTTCGGGGTGTTCCTTTAAAAACTCCTTGACGTTTTCCCGCCCCTGGCCGAGACGTTCTTCGCCGTAAGAATACCAGGCGCCGCTTTTATTGATGATGTTTAAATCGGTGGCCACGTCCACCAGAATTCCTTCCCGGGAAATGCCTGTGCCGTACATGATATCAAAATCGGCCTG
>JBFMEJ010000237.1:0-3468 GCA_040753275.1 Bacillota bacterium | reverse complement strand
GGCGCGGGAGTTTACCCGGAGCACAGAACCGTCTTTCCGGGCGGCAGCATGATGACCGTCGAACCTAACCCGGAACTGATTAAGGCCGTGGAGGCGGCGGGAAAGAAATGCAGGGAGGGCAATTTCTACCTTCTTCTCCAGGTGCAGGCGTACACGATGGAGACCGTGGCCGAATTAAGCCTGGTCAACGAAAGCAAGGTGATCAAATTTGCCACCGTGCCCGTCCGGGCGTGGGGCGAAGGAGTCGTATTGGTGAAGTCCGAGTACCTCCGCGACGCCCTGAAAATCCTGGCCGCCAGAGATGGCCGGTTGGGAATCTACGGTACAGGCAAACAAAACAGCCTGACCGGCACGGGGTGCGGGGTGAGGCTGGTCGCCATCGGGAAGGAGATTCCCGAAAGCTTAAGGTTGGTGGCTTAAAATTTCGGTTGCGGAAGAAAAACCCGGCCTGCGTGAAAACAGGCCGGGTTTTTGCTTTTTAACGAACCGTTGACAGAAATATTTCCAGGTTTTATAATTTGAGCAGGTTATTCCGGGCTGAAAAGCCCTCTCCCGCTGAAGCGGGACGATCCGGCCCAAAGGCCGGGTACTTTCCCTGCGTAAAGCAGGCAATCCGGCAGGCTGTCGCCTGTCTGGGTACATCCCCGCAAAAGCGGGCAATCCGGTCAACCGGGTTCAATATAAGCGAGATAAAACGGTCAACTGCGAAAGTTTTAAGAACGTCGCGGTTGGCCGTTTTTGTTTTTCCGGCAAAACTAAGGAGGTGAGTTTGGTGGAAGCAGAAATTTTTGAGGCTGGCCCTCCCCTGGAAGGCAAATGGGTTGTGATGTGGCGCACGCCGATCATGCCCGTTTCTGCCTTTTGGTATTTCGATACCAGGGAAGAGGCGGAGGAAGCGGTAAAGCGTCTGAAGAGTAAAGCGGCTTAAAGTTTTCAGGCGGCCCGGCCCGCTGAAATTATGGTTCCCAGTGGGTTACCGGCCAAGGGATCAGAAAGTAAAAAAAAGGAGATGACCATACCATTATGATTGATTTAAACAAAACTTACCGGGTGTTATATCCGGACGATTATGAAGATGTTGATATTCCAGACTACTATCTTGTGCCTGATGATATTTCAGATGAGATAGTAGACCGGGTATTCGATGAGTTTATACTTATTGAAGCAAAAATCACAGGAAGAGGACTTTTGGAAGCCCAGAATGCAGGAAGGATAAGAATAAACTCCCTGCATGAGTTGGTTAAATTGATCAAGTAAAAAGTTTCAGGCGGCCCGGCCTGCCTTATTTCTCACCAAAAATACCACTGGAAAGACCTTCTATGTCAATAGGCAATTTAAAAATTTTTCGTGACGGTACAAATGTTCGCAGCCTTTAAAGAACGGGCTTCGCCCGTTTCCGCACGGCTCAGGCTAGATTAAAATCTAGCCTTCGCCGGCGGCTTAAATGATATTTGAAAACCGAATAGTTACGTCAAGCTGCCTTATTAGCATGCCTGGTGCGGGCTGCTGTAAATTCAGTTTCATCGTAGCAAGAACGATTTTTCCACATGGCAAAAATGATCCGCACCCAGATGTTTGCTAAAGCCCGTAAAGCTTCGTGATGGGTTTTACCCTGATTTCTCTTTGCATCATAATATTCCCGTGCCCAGGAAACCTGCCTGATGCTCTGGAAGGAAAACAGGTGCGCCGCCCGGCGGAAAGGCTTGACGCAGGATTTGCGCTGCCGGGCAAAGCGGTACTTGCCGCTCTGAAAAAGAACCGGGGAGGTGCCCGCTAAAGCCTGGACCACCGCCGCGTTCTCGAAACGCTCCCGGTCGTCGCCCCACTCCGCCAGCAGTCTTGGCGCCAGTCTCCCGGCCGCCCCGGGCAGGCTAGCGAAGATCCTGCTGTCGGAGTGCAGCTGAAAAAGGCGGTTAATTTCCTCGTCGTAAGCATCGATCTGTTCCCGGACTAATTCCAGCTGCCTCACCAGGGCCAGCATTAAGCGGCACTTTGCCCGCACGGTGGGAGCGCTGGCTTTAAGCTGCGGTTCCTGAACCTTCTGCCAGATGGAAATGGCCGTTTGATTGGGCCGGGGATGTTTGTGTTTTTTGAGAAAGGCAGCGATCTCTGGCACAGTGGCTTCCCTGAGTAGCTCTAAGGTGGGGTAACACTTAAAAAACTCCAGAGCCACGGGCAGGGTCGGCCTGGAGAAAAACTCCAAAGCCACCGGGTAGTACTCTTTTAAGCAGGCAATAAGCTTGTTGGTCAGGCGGGTGGATTCCTGGATCAGGCCGTCCTGGTCCCGGGTCAGTAGCTTTAACTCGCTGATCAGTTCCGTATCCGGCTTTAGCCTCTTTAGCTGCATCAGGTCGGAACGGCCTATGTTAGCCAGGAGCCGGGCATCAATGGGATCGCTCTTCACCCCGGAAGGTTTTCGCCGGTAATCCACTACTTTAGGGTTTAAGGGGTAAACCGGAAATCCGGCTTCCAAAAGAAACTGTACCAAAAGGCCGTTTTTGGTTTCCACCAGGCAGGCGAAACTTTCTTGGTTGGGATCAATACTCAAGAGCTTTTCTTTTAATAACTCCATGCCTTTCCTGTTGTGAGGGATAGTGAAATACTTAAGCTCTTTGCCCTTTTCATCAATTACGGCAACATCGTGATGTAGGTCAGACCAGTCAATTCCTACAAAGTACATGTCCAAAACCTCCATGAAAGAAGTTTGCTGCAGACTAACAGTGGGCCTTATCTAACGTGGTGCTCGAAGCACAACCCTTCTATGAACCGTTAGTTCTGCAAATTTGATCCGGGAAAGGTAGCTCTTTCGGTAGCAGTCGAACTGCCAGGAGGTGAAGTCCTTTTCCCGGAAACCTTTCACTATAACTTTGCCAACTTAGGTGAGTATTCCTGCTCCCTAAGTTGAGTTTAACAGATAAGGAGAGTGAGAAAGGGCGGGCCGCCGGGGGCCTGTCCTGTAAGTATGAACGAAAGGACGCTTGAAAAAATTGACGCCGTTCGCAAGGGAGTAGAACTGATCGCCGACGGCGTTAACTCCTACGATAACAGCGTCCGGAAAGAGCTGAAAAACGCCTTCGGAACGGTTCACTCCACTATACTCAACTGGATTGCCTGCGCCGTTTTGGAGGCCGTGGCCGACCGGTGCGAATATGACAACCGGTTCTACCCGGTGATCAAGGAAGCGGCGCGGCTGGTAAGGAGGGTTACGGAATAATGAAAACTGTTTACCTTCAGGGAGACGACGCGCGGGAATTTGAAAAAAGCGGTTACTGCGAAGGCTGCCTGCGCCCGGCAAAAGAGTGGGCCGAACCAGACCGCTTCGGGAATTACGAAGTCTTTGGCGACTTCGACAACCGGGGCAACCTGGTGGGTTTTCTCTGTCGGGAGTGCGCAGAAGAAAAGGTGCCGCCCGGCTGCGAGTGCCCGTACTGCGGGGAAGATCACGTAGACAACATTCTTGCGCCGGAT
>JBFMEJ010000236.1:0-3476 GCA_040753275.1 Bacillota bacterium | reverse complement strand
GCCCTGGCCACCGTCCTGGAAAGCTGCGGCGTGGAAATGGTGCCCACCCCGCCCGTGACCAGAAAAACGGTGGAGCTGGGCAAAGAACTGGCCCCGGAATTCATCTGCTATCCGATGATTGCCACACTGGGGCAAATCGTAGAACTGCTCGAAGCCGGAGCGGACTTGATTGTGATGGTCGGCGGCAAGGGGCGCTGCCGCCTGGGCTGGTACGCCCAGCTTCAGGAATTGCTGCTCAAGCGCAGAGGCTACGACTTCCGGCTGGCCATCATCGATTCCCCGGTGCCCCTGTCCAGAAACTGGCGCAATTTTAAGCAAGCGGTAAAGCTGATCACCAACAACTCCTCCTGGCAGAAAATAATCCGCAGCTTTTACCTGGGTTACTTAAAAATGAGGGCTCTGGACGAAGCCGAAAAACTGGTCCGCCGCAAGCGGGCTTACGAAAGCAAGCCGGGCTCAGCCCAAAGGGTCCAGCAAAAATTTCTTCGCCGCGTGCTGTCCGCCGGCAACGCGAAAGATCTCACGCAAGCGAGCCTGGAATTTTCCGCCGAACTGGCCGCCCTGCCGGAAGAAAGGATTACCCCCTTAAGGGTTAGAATCGTGGGTGAATTTTACGCGGTCATCGAAAATTTCGCGAACCAGAACATCGAGGAATTTCTGGCTTCCCGCCCCGGTTTGCGGGTGCAGGTGGAACGGGACATGACGGCCAGCGGGTGGTTCGACCTGCACGTCTTGCGCAAAAAGCTTTCCGTCAGGCGTTTCCAGGAAACAATCCGCACTGCCGCCCCCTACCTGCCTTTGTCCGTGGGCGGACACGGCCAGGAAAGCATTGGCGAAGTAATCCTGGCCAAAGAGGAAGGAGTGGACGGAATTATCCACCTTTTTCCCTTTACCTGCATGCCGGAAATCGTATCGCAAAGCATCCTCATCCCGTTGTGCGAAAGGCTCGACCTGCCTCTTCTCTCCCTGGTGGTCAGCGAGCAAACGGGGACGGCCGGACTGCAGACCAGGCTGGAAGCGTTTTTAGAAGTTTTACTGGAAAGGACGGGCAAGAAAATTCATTCTTCTGTGGGTGGTGATGAAAATGGTAAATCCCGCGGCTTTGAAAAATATGGACTGCTTTCTGGGTATTGACGTGGGCAGCGTCAGCACGAAGCTGGCGGTGATCAACAGGGACAAGAAACTCCTCTTTCAAACTTACCTGCGTACGCACGGCGGCCCCGTGGAAGCCCTGCAAAAGGCCTTCCGGCAGCTGAAAGAAGAAATGGGTGATCTGCCCGTCCGGGCCGTCTGTACGACGGGTTCGGGGAGGCACCTGGCGGGCGCCATGATCGGGGCCGACGTGGTAAAAAATGAAATTACCGCGCACGCGGTGGCCGCCCGCGAAGTCAACCCGCGCGTCCGGACCGTGATCGATATCGGCGGGCAGGACTCGAAAATAATTTTTATCAAAGACGGTGTTTCTACGGGATTTAACATGAACAGCGTCTGCGCCGCCGGAACGGGCTCTTTTTTGGATCACCAGGCCGCCCGGCTGAACATCCCCATCGAACGTTTCGGCGAAATGGCGCTCCGGTCGAAAAACCCCGTCAAGATCGCCGGTCGCTGCGGCGTTTTTGCGGAATCGGATTTAATCAGCAAGCAGCAAATGGGCTATAGCAAAGAGGACCTGATTGCCGGCCTGTGCCTGGCGCTGGCGCGCAATTACCTGGCCAGCGTGGCCAGGGGCAAAAAAATCCACCCGGTCGTCCTCTTCCAGGGGGGAGTGGCGGCCAACGCCGGCATGCGGGCGGCCTTTGCCAAACTGCTGGGGATGCCGGTGGTCGTTCCCCCTCACTTTCAGGTGATGGGGGCCCTGGGGGCGGCGCTGCTGGCCCGCACCCACTGGCTGCAAACCGGCGGGGCCAGTCTCTTTCGCGGCCTGCCGGCCATTGCCGAATTCCGTTACACCCCCCGCAGCTTTCTCTGCGGTGAATGTGCAAACGACTGCGAAATCAGCGAACTGTACATCAACGACCGGCTGGCCGGCCGCTGGGGAAGCAGGTGCGGGAAGTGGGACAACCTGTCCCGTTCCTCCGAACACAAAAAAGAAGAGCGCGAGCAGTTCGCCCTACTGGATTACGTGTCCTGAACCGGGGCGGATACCGCCACGCTACCCGGTACTCCCCGGATAAATTCGGTGGATCTCAACCCGGCGGGCCTGTTTCGGACGACTTTGCGCCGGCCTGGAAAGTCCGGACGGACAGCTGGCCCATCCGGCTGACCAGGTAGGTCAGGACAACCGCCAGCAGAAAACGTCCGCCCAGGATAATCCAGGGATCGGCCCCAATGGCGATAAACAAGGCCGTATCTTCAACAATGGCGTGGCAGGCGGAAAGAAAAAGGTTCACCAGGAGGAGATCCCGCCAGGAAATCTGCCCGCTCCGGGCAGCCTCAATGATCACTCCCGCGCCGTAAGCAATGCCGAAAATGAGTCCTACCACCAGGGGAAAGGTGGCCTGGCGGGATAGGCCGAAAAAACGCAGGGCGGGCGCGACAAAAACAGTGATCCGGTCCAAAATGTGCAAATCCCGGCCAATTTCCAGAACCAGCATAACCGGGATAATAATTCTGGCCATCATCCAGATATTATGTAAACTGCCGTGCAGGGCTTCGCCGGCAAAAGCTTCCCACTGCAATTTTTCAGGCCTCCTCTTAAAAAACTATTTGTTACAGGTTACCATGAAACGTTTGCCAAAACGACATCTTTTCTTTTCTTCCGAAAGGAAACAAAACATGGTTGGTAGCTAATAGCCCCATCCTCTGACTGGTCTTGTACTTAACCTGCTTTTGAAGCCGCCACACTTCACAGGAGCAAGTTCAAAAGGGCGCCGCACAAAAAAGACAGGCCCAGGCGGAAACCGCCCATGGCCAGAGCGTTGACCCCCGTGCGGCCGGAAACCGCCGACTCCACCAGGAGGTTGTGCGAAATCAGCAGCATGATGGCCAGAATGGTAATTTCCCGGGAGGACAAATGAAGGGAGGTGATCGCGCCGATCGCGGCGTAAAGGTTTAACACGTTACCCAAAACCAGGGGTACGGCCGCCTCTCCCGACAGGCCGAAAAGGTGCATCACCGGTGCACAAGCCTTGATAATCCAGTCCAAAACAGGAGTATACTTTAAAAAAGTAACCGCCAGATAAACCGGGATGACGATCTTGGTCATCTCCCACAGGGTAAACAACCCTTTGTGCAGTCCGCGCTTGAAAGTTTCCGCAGAAAGCATCGGATCTCCTCCGTCGATACAATACTAAAAACATTCTCCGCAAAAACCGCCTTTCCTGCCGTCGGTTGACCTGGAAAATAATGCATCAGCCGTAGCTTGATCACTGTCGCTTTCCTGCTCACTGAGGGGCTTCGCTGTTTTTTCGGTATGCCGGAGAGGAAACGGCAAAGACGGCCGGGCGAATTAATTGCTTTTATCTAACCGGCTACCT
>JBFMEJ010000235.1:0-3487 GCA_040753275.1 Bacillota bacterium | reverse complement strand
ATATGTTTGCTTAGGAAAAAGGGGCTCAAATTGCGGAATAAGCTGGTTTTTACCACCCGCCCACTTAACTGGGGGCTTCGGCTTATTGTTTTTGGTTCCAACAAATGGATCATAATAATTAATCACGCTGACACCCCTATCGGCTGGAGGAAACTGCCGGTTTACCGGTGTTCTCCCTTCCGGTAAACCAGTCCCTCAAAGATGGCGATTAAATTATTCTTTTCGTCGCGCACCTTTACCCGGTAAAGCCGCGTCCGCCTGCCTTCGCTCTCTTCCGCGGCCTCGGCGGTAAGCACTGCTCCGGGCGGAGGCGCCTGGAGGTAGGTGATCGTCACGCTCAGCGCGACGGCAACTGTCCCGCCCGCATTACTGGCGGCGCTAAAAGCCACGTCGGCCACGGCGAAGATGGCCGCTCCGTGGGCCCCGCCGTGGAAATTACACAGCCAGTTGGGCACCGCCATCTCCACCAGGGCGTACCCGGGCCTGACCTCCAAAAAGCGCATGTCCAGGTGGCGGGCAAAGGGATCCGCCGTAATTTTTTCTTTCACCTGGGCCAGGTTCACTTCATTTTCCGGATTCATTCCCGCTTCTTCACAACCTTCCGTTTTCGCTGTATTTTTTTATTTCCAGTTTACAACGGGAACGGTGGGCTGGCAATTCTAATTTTTTTGCGGATCAAAAAAGGCGGGTCTCATGCCCCCGAAGCACTGCTTGCCTCCGGGTGGCAAGGATCGCCCCTGCCTGCCTGCTTGCCAGCAGACAAGCAAGAACTGTCCCCGCTTGCCCGCTGGCGCCTGGTTAGCGGTTCAGCAGGCTTCCCACGTACTTGAGCAGTTCGTTGGCGCAAACGGCGCAGTAGCCGTGCTCCGCGATCAGGCGGGCGCTGACTTCGTTGAGGCGCTTGAGCTGTTCGGCGTCGGGCGTTTTTGTAGAGGTGGTGATCTTGACGACGTCTTTTAAGTCGGCGAAAAGTTTTTTCTCCACCGCCTCGCGCAGGCGCTCGTGGGAAGTGTAGTCGAATTTCTTCCCTTTGCGGGCGTAGCTGGAGAGGCGGATCAGGATTTCCTCCCGGAAGCTCTTTTTGGCGTTTTCGGAGACGCCGATCTGCTCTTCGATGGAGCGCATCAGCTTTTCGTCCGGATCCATTTCCTCGTCCGTGATCGGATCTTTTATTTTCACGTTGTTGCAGTACGCCTCCACGTTGTCTAAATAGTTGTCGAATAAAACTTTTGCCGATTCTTCGTAAGAATAGACAAAAGCTTTTTGCACTTCCCGTTTCGCCAGTTCATCGAACTCCTTCCTGGCGATCGAAATGTAATTCAAAAGCCGCTCCCTCTCTTCCTTGGTGATCGAAGGATGCTGGTCGAGGCCGTCCTTTAAGGCCCTTAAAACGTCCAGGGCGTTGATGCACTTCGTCAAGGTCCGGATCAGGGCGGAGGAAATCCGGTTGATCACGTAGCGGGGGTCGACGCCGCTCATCCCTTCGTCGGGAATTTCGTTTTGCAATTCGGTAACGTCTTTCTGTTTGAACCCTTCCACGTCTTCCCCATCGTAGAGCTTCATCTTTTTCAGGACGTCCATGCCCTGCTTTTTGCTTTCTTTTAAGCGGGAAAGAACCGAAAAAATGGCGGCGGCCTTCAGGGCGTGCGGAGCAATGTGGATGTCCTTTAAATCGCTCTGGCGGATCAGCTTCTCGTAAATCTTTACTTCTTCGCTGACTTTCAGGTTATACGGGATCTTCATGACGATAATGCGGGAGTGGAGCGCCTCGTTCTTCTTGTTGGCGATAAAGGCCTTGTATTCGTTTTCGTTCGAATGAGCCACAATCAGCTCATCGGCGTAAATGAGCGCGAAGCGGCCGGCCTTGAAGTTCCCTTCCTGGGAAAGGCTGAGCAGGTTCCACAAAAATTTCTCGTCGCACTTAAGCATTTCCTGGAATTCCATGATCCCCCGGTTGGCGACGTTCAACTCGCCGTCAAAACGGTAGGCCCGGGGGTCGGACTCGGAACCGTACTCGGTGATGGTGGAAAAGTCCACGCTCCCGGTAAGTTCCGCAATGTCCTGGGACTTGGGGTCGGAAGGGGCAAAGGTGCCGATGCCGGTACGTTTTTCCTCGGAAAGAAAAATTCTCTCCACGGGAACCTTCTCAATTTGCCCGCCGTATTCCGTTTCGACCATCAAACGGCAATACGGGCACAGCTCACCTTCGACGTAAATTCCATATTCTTTTTGAAAGTCCTCCCGGAGTTCCCGCGGAATCAGATGAAGGGGTTCTTCGTGCATCGGGCAGCCTTTGAGGGCGTAAAGGGCCCCCTGCTCCGTACGGCTGAATTTTTCCAGGCCGCGCTTCAGCATGGCCACCAGGGTTGACTTGCCGCCGCTCACCGGCCCCATCAGCAGCAAGATGCGCTTGCGCACGTCCAGGCGTCTGGCCGCCGGGTGAAAATATTCCTCCACCAGCTTTTCCAGAGTTTTATCCAGGCCGAACAGCTCGCTGGCGAAAAATTTATATCGCTTAACCCCACCCGCTTCTTCTACTCCCGCCGCCCTGATCATTTCGTAAATTCTGGCGTGGGCCAGCTGGCACACCTGGGGGTTCTTTCTCACAATCTCCAGGTAATCGGCAAAAGTACCCTCCCAGGCCAGCGTTTTTTCCAGGGACCGGTGCTCTTCCAGACGTTTCAGGAAGTCCATGGATGTCCCTCCTTTTCGGAAACCCGGTCGGTTTGAGCCGGGGGTGACTTTTTTGTCGAATTTTCCTGTTGGTATTCATTATATGCAGAACCACGCGAAAGCAGTATTTGCGGGCGGGAAAAGAAAAAATCCGGGCGTCAAAGGCAGAGCAAAACGGCAAGGGGAAAGAATCCGGAAGGAATCCAGGGGATGGGGGAGAATATTAAATTCTAAAAGCGTTGGATTGGCAAGGTGGGTTGACGCCGTGAGAATATTTCGTTCGATGCTTTTTGCGCCGGGGGACGACCGGAAGAAGGCCGGCAAGGCTTTTGCCGCCGGGGCGGACGCCGTGGTTTTAGACTTAGAGGACGCCGTCGCTCCCGAAAAAAAGGACGCCGCCAGACAAACGGTAAGGGAAGTTTTGGCGGGAGCCGCCGCCGGGGCCCCATCCGGGAGTCCGGACCGGAGCAAGGCCGGAGGAGCACCCGAAAGCCCGGCAGGGGGAGCATCGGGGGGATCGCCCGGAACTCTGGACGGGAGCCCTGCCGGAGGTCCATTCGGAAGCGGGGGCCAGGACCCGGGCAGCGGCCCATGCGGGGGTCAGCGCCGGGTTCCTGTTTTTGTCCGGGTGAACGCGGTTTCTTCGCCTTACATCTTAAAGGACCTGGAAGCGGTCGTGGATTTGCCCATCGAGGGAATCATGCTGGCGAAGGCGGAATCCGGCGAAGAGGTGCGGCGCGCCGACTGGCTGCTGGGCCTCCTGGAACGGGAAAAGGGAATCGCGCCGGGCCGCCTGGTGATCATTCCCTTTGTC
>JBFMEJ010000234.1:0-3516 GCA_040753275.1 Bacillota bacterium | reverse complement strand
TAAAAGAAACTGTTCTGCAGAATGGTAGGAGGACCCCCGTCGGTTCGCTGACCTCGCCTGCACCGGATTCAAGGTTAGATGTTCGAGGTTCGAAGCTTGTGGAAATTGGCTTCACCAATTACTCTTCTTCGAATTTGGAACCCCCCAGTCACCATGAGCGGCCCTTCCTTACGGCTTTCGAACTTTCCTTCGTTTTTTCCGGACCGGGAAAAGAAAATTCACGCTAAAGAAGAAGAGCAGGGAACCAATGGCTGCTTTTTTTCGTCTATCTTTTTAGAGGGTAAAAAAGTTTTCTCCCTGCCCCTGAAAATAGGCTTCGCCCGCCGTTCGTTTGCCGTCGCTTAAGAGCTCCGGGCCGACGAGACATCGGCTTGGTTCGGAGCGAACCAGGCAATTGAGAGGTGAGAGGCGAGAGGTTAGAAGTGAGAATTTTAAATCTCACCTCCAACTTCTCACATCTCACTTCTCAATTGCGCTGCCGGTTCGCTTGCCTCACCTGCGCCGTATCTCGTTGCCGGCGCCTTAAGCATATGTCGCTCCTGGCAAATCGAACGGCGGGCCGCCCATTTTTGTTCTCTGTTGGCGCCACGAAAGTGGCATGGAGGTCTAATTCTTATTTTTTGGTGGTGAGGTGTTGGGAGGTTGGTCCTGGTCAGGAAAAATGCTTTTTTATGGGGCCTTATTTTGATTTTCAGTGGATTGGCTTTTCCTTGCGGAGTTTTTGCGGCGCCGGAAGGAGCGGATTCCCCGGTGCAAATTACCGCCGAAATCGGCTGGGACGGGCAAGGGGTGCCGGGGCGGACCGCGCCGGCGGTGATCCGCCTGAAGAATACCACCGGAAACGATCTCCAGGGGATCGTGGAAGTAGTCAATTACTACCGCTATATTCCGCCCCCGCCTCCCGGTTCGCCGCCGGGTTCGCAGCCTTCCGGGCCGGGCCGGTATTACCCGGTGTCTTCCTTTGGAGAGCGGGTGGCCCTGCCCGCCGGGGGAGAAAAAAAGGTGACCCTCTGGTTTCCGCTGCAAGGGGCGACCGATCACCTGATTGTACGCTTCCGCACGGGGGAAAAGACCCTGGCCAGCGTGGAAGCAAAATTGGCCATGACCAGTACCGGGGTCAGCGGACCCTTGCCCATGGCGGTGGGTGTGCTCGGTCAGCCGCCAGCGGCTCTGGAAAAGGTGCGGATCACCATGCCCGACGGAGTTCCCCGGGCGCCGCTCGTTTTGAAATTAACTCCGGAGCTTTTGCCGCCGGCGGGGGATCAATTAGACGCTTTCGGTCTTCTTCTGGTCACCGGCGAAGCCGCCCGCAATTTAACGGCGGAGCAGCGCCGGGCGCTTTTGGACTGGGCCGAAGCGGGCGGGCAATTGCTGCTGGCGGGCGGGCCGGGCGTAAATGACGCGCTGGCCGTTTTATCGGCGGGCCCGGCAAAAATCACCAGCCAGGGAATTGCCGGCAACGGCGACTGGCGGGCGATGGCCGGCTGGCTGGGCAAAGCGCCTCCGGCGGGAGCCGCGCCGATAGCCCGGCTGCAGGGCGGCGACCCCTTCGGACCGGAAGAAAACCCTCTGGGCCGGCAAATTACCGTCGGGGAGGGGAAAGTAACGGTATTTTCCTTCGACCTCACCCGCCCGCCGTGGGACGCCGGCGAAGCGGGCCGGGCGCTTTGGGAAAGGCTGCTGCAGCCGGGAGACCCGGGTTCTTATAAATATAACATGGTGTACCGGGATCCCCTTTATCCGTTTTACAGGCTGATGAACACGGTGAACAGCCTCCCTGCCGGCGCCTTCCCCGGCTGGGGGGCGGTGGGGCTTTTTCTCGGCATTTTTTTACTGCTGGCCGGGCCGCTCACTTACTGGGTTCTAAAAAGGCGGCGCCGCCCCGAGTATACCTGGGTGGCGGTTCCCGTCCTGGCTCTGTTGTTCTCCGGAATAGCCTACCTTTATATGCTCCAGACGGGCCGAAACGTCATCGTCAACGTTGTCCAGGCTGTTGGGGACATCGCCGGGGAGGGAGCAGCCGGGGAAAGGCCTTTACTTACCGCCGTAGGCTTTTTTGCTCCCACCAGGCCGGTCTTTGCCGCCGTACTGGCCGATCCCGGCCGGCCGGTGCAGATTCAGTACGCCGGGGGACTTCCGCCGGAATTGCGTAAACCCGACGAGGAACCCCCTTATTCCGTGGTGAAGGGTCCGGATTTAACGGTTACCTTCCGGGAAATGTCCCAGTACGGCATGCGCCAGTTAAGCTTTCGCCAGGACGCCGGGGAAACTTTGGCCGGCCTGCGGGCCGACCTGAAACTCGAAGGCGGCCGGCTGGCCGGAAAGGTGCGCAACGATACCGCTCTTTACCTGGATCACGTAACCCTGATCCTGGGTGACGACTACCGGGGATTGGGGGATCTTGCTCCCGGGGAAGAGAAGGAAGTGGCCATGGAAATTCCGGCGCCGCCGGTCTACAATCCCCAGAATCCTTACGGTCCGACCAACCTTCCGGCCTGGCTGCTTTTTGTGTATCCGGAGGGGAAAGAGGCCGCCTTAAAAGCGGCCGTGCGGCCGGGCGTGCCCGCGCCGCGGCCGGATTACGGATCGCCCCCCCGCCGGCTGACCGTCGATGAGCAAAGGCGGGCGAATCTTTTAGAGCAACTGTTTAACTCCTCCCGCTACGGCGGCCCGGAAATGGAGTTCCAAAGAGGCCGGCCGTTAACTTTGGTGGCTTTCAGCCGGGACCCCGTCAAAGCGGTAGAGATCAAGGATTTGCGCTCCCGTCCCCATTATTTAAGCATTGTCACGGTCAAGCCGGAACTGTCCCTGCCGCCGGGCAACTTCACCATTCCGGCGGGACTGACGCTTCCGGAAATCATCGACGCGCAAATTCGGGGTATGACCGGGCACAATAACCTGTTCGGCATTCCGGGGGGAAACATCACCTTCGCCTTTCGCCCTAATCTGCCGCCGGGGGCACGGGTCAAGGAAATTACGGCTGAACTACAATATTTTCCCAGTACCCCGACGCCGAACCAGCCGAGAGGCACCTTCGGACCGCCGGCCCCGTCTCCCGCCGACGTGGAATCCGGCGTGCTGGAGATTTACCACCCGCCCAGCGGGCAATGGCGGGAACTTTCCGGGGCCAAAACCTTCCGCCTTTCCGGGGAATACGTGCTGCCCGGCGGAGAAGTGCGCCTGCGGGTGAACGGTTTTGAACCCTCCACGGGGAAAAGCTTCTATTTCCTGCCGCCGGCAGTGGCCTACCAGGGGGTGCGGGAATGATTAAAGTACGTTCTTTAAAGAAAACCTACGGGCGCGTGCAGGCCCTGCGAGGGCTGGACATGGAAGTGCCGGCGGGCGCCGTTTACGGATTTATCGGCCAGAACGGGGCGGGGAAGACCACCACCCTGCGCATCCTGGCCGGACTGCTCGTCCCCGACGGGGGCACCGCGGAAGTGGCCGGGCTGGAGATCGGCAGGCACCCCCGCGCCTTGCGGGAGGTGGTGGGCTACATGCCCGATTTTTTCGGCG
>JBFMEJ010000233.1:0-3519 GCA_040753275.1 Bacillota bacterium | reverse complement strand
CTGAGGGCGAAGTCAACAGCTGCCTGGAGGTCTTCTTTGTTTTGCACCTGGTTGGCGGCGGCGGTGGCCACGGCGTCCGCCAGGGCGGCGGAAGAAGAGAGGATGACTACGGCGTCGGCCCGGCCGAAACTTAAGGAGTGGCCCACCGTGCCCGAAGAGGTGCAGATGCCCAGGGGGCCGAAGCCCGGCCGGATTTCTAAGGCCAGCCGGTAACTTAAAGGCGATTTCCCGGCGAACACGCCGATGCGCCTTACGCGGCTGGTGCGCAGGAAGATGTCGCCGCCGTTTTCGACGATGACGTCTTTGCTGTACCTGGCCAGGACGCGGCCCACCCATTCGGCGATCGCTCCGGCCACCGCGGCCATTGGTCCGACCCCGGCCGCTTTGGCCGCCCGGGCCATTTCCTGTACCAGCGGCGGTGCGGTGGGAGGCACTTCGTAAGGAGCCAGCGCCCGCAGAAATGCCGGGTCCCGCTGGATATATTCCTCCAGCGGTTGCCGGCATTTTTTAATTGCTTCTTCCGCCACCCGCACCAGTTCGTCCGAAAAGCGCTCTTTGCGCACGGCGATGTCCAGGTCGGTTTCCTTCAGAGCCACCTGGAAGTGGAGCAGGTCTTCCTGACGGTGCCTGCGGCGGTAAGTGCGTTCGGTGTAGAGCAAAGTTAGAACTGGACCTCCATCGCCCGCATGGGGCAGGCCTTTGTGCAGAGCTGGCAAACTATGCAGTTGTCTTCCTTAAAATATACCTCCATTTCCGGCCTTTTTATGTAAAGGGCGCCGGTGGGGCAGATGGCGGTGCAGGCACCGCACATGGTGCAGCGTTCCTCGTTGCGGGTGATTCCCTCGATCAGGGGTTGGACGCTGACCCCTTGCCGGCGCAGGTAATCAAGACCTTCGCTGTACCTGTCGCCGGTGATTTCCAGCACCATGGTGCCTTCTTTTTGGGGGTTTACGTTGGCTTTTAAGATGTTGATGATCAGGTCGTAGTCTTTGACCAGGCGGTAAATAATCGGCTGTTCCGATTTATCCGCGCTGAAGCGCAGGAAAATTCTTTTCGGCGCCATTTTATCTTCCTCCTTCGAAATAGCTTACTCCAGCATCTTCGGCTTAAGTCCGTCCGCCGGCGAGGGGAGGAGCTGGACAGGTTCGGTGAGCAGGAATTTTCCTTCCTGAATCCAGCTTTTGAGGATTTGCGCGATTTCCCTGGCCAGCGGGTAGCTGGAGACGGGGGCGGTGGGCACTTCTTTGCCCAGCACGGTAATTTTGCCCGACTTTAGTTCCGCGTAGCTGACGTAGCCGAGGGTGCCCGGAATTCGGTTCGGATAAGCTTCCCCGTAGTCGACGACCGGGGCGTATAAATCGCTGTCTTTGGCCGCGGCGCAGCGAGCGATTGATTCGTTTAAAACCGGGATGGGAACCCCGATCCCCACGCTTAAGGTTGCGCCGTACCCGAGGTAACTGGTGCCCCTTAACCACCGGGCGCTCATTTGCTTGAGGTCGCCGATTACCGCCAGGGTGCCGCCCGCCGGGCCCAGTTCCCGGCCCGTTTCGTCTTTTTGGATGGCGGGGAAGTGCTGGGTGCCGTGCCAGGCTACGTACCCTATACCGCCGCCCAAAAAGATCCGGGTACCCAGGCCGATGGTTTGAAAGTGCGGATCTTTCAACAGGGGGCTGAGTTGGCCCGCGGTGGAGTAGTGGGCGTTGCCCAGGTTGGGCTTGAGTACGCCCAGGTAAGTATAAATTGTCCGGGAGCTCAGATTCACCGCACAGTTATAGTTCTGGTAGGCGTTGCGCGGGTTGAACAGAATCGCTTCGTTGATGTCGTCTAAAGTGATGGTTGTATTCAGTTCCCGCCGGGGATAGCAATCCGTGCCGTAGGCCGTGGCCCTTAACCGGATTGGTTTGCGCTCTACCAGTTCCTGGATGACGTGGCCGCCACCGTAGCGAAATTCCCCGGGATGATGGCGGTTGAGCGGGTCGTTTTCGGGAACTTCCGTAGCGCCCAGGTAGGCGTCCACGGCGGCAATCCCTGTGTAGGCGGGCACGTCGTTTAACCAGACCCGGTGCATTTTGATCCGCGGGGCGGTGTGGCCGAAATTCAGGAAAACGCCTGAGGAGCACATGGGGGCAAACGTCCCGGTGGTCACCACATCCACCTCCCGGGCCGCTTTGCTCAACCCCTTTTCCTCGACCAGGGCGATCAGTTCCTCGGCAGTAACTACCACTGCTTTGCCGGCTTTGATTTTAGCGTTGATTTCGGCGTAAGTTTTTTGCGCGCTCATTTTTTCCTCCTCCGGTTTTTTTGTGCTCCGTTCCAGACGTTAAAAGGCCCCTTCCAACATAGAAGAGGCCTGCAAGTCTTGCCTTCCTCTTATCTGTCAGAAGATTGCTTTCTTCTGCAGGAATTGGCACCATTCCTTACCTGGGTAAGGCGGTTGCCGGGTTTCATTGGGCCAGTCCCTCCACCACTCTGGATAAGAGCACAATTATTTAGTTGTCTGGTTTAATGTAACACCTGCCGGTTAACTTGTCAAGCACTTTTTTCTGTGGTAATCTTTTGCGGGGAGATGAATGCCGGGTGGAACCAGCAAACATTCTTGCCGAAAGAACAATTACCCCGGACTTCACCCGCGATCCCCTGACCAGAAAAATTTACCTGGAGTTGCCGGCGCCGGGCCTGGAAAATAACCAGGCCGACGTGGACCGCCTGCGCCGGGCGCTGGGCGGGGATTACGAAGGGGTGTCCGTTCCTTTAGAATTGATGCGGATCATTCCGTCCGTCTGCCGCGAGGCGGGGTGGCGGGTAACGGCGACGGTGGGCCGGGACAATTGCGGCTGGAAATTAATTGACCTGGAACCGGGGAACCGGCTGCACCGCCATTTTGGATTGGCCGTGGACCTGGGAACCACCACCGTGGTTGCCTATCTCGTCGATCTGCAAAGCGGGGAAATCGCCGGTCTGGCAGCCGGTTATAACAGGCAGGTAGAGGTAGGGGAAGATATTCTTACCCGCATTATCCTTGGCAGCACGCCGGAGGGCCTGGCGGCGCTGCAAAAAGCGGCGGTGCAGACCATTAACGGCCTGGTGGAGCGGCTGGAAAAAGAAGGTACCGTGCAGAAGCGGGAAATCAGCGCGCTCACCGTTGGAGCCAACCCAACCATGGTGCATTTTTTGCTGGGCCTGGATCCCTCCCGGATCTGCCTGGCGCCCTATACCCCCGTTGTCAACAATCCGGGGTTTTTATCCGCCGGGGCGCTGGGGCTGGAAATCAACCCCCAGGGAATTGTTTACTGCCTGCCCGGCGTCGGCAGTTACCTGGGCGGCGATGTGGTCGGCGGCGTTTTGGTCAGCGGAATGCACCGCCGCAGCGAGCTGGCCTTGTTTGTTGATATCGGCACGAACGGCGAGATCGTCCTGGGCAACCGGGAATGGCTGGCGGCCTGCGCCGGTGCGGCCGGCCCCGCCCTGGAAGGCGGGGTGGCAAAAAACGGGATGCGAGCGGAAAAGGGGGCCGTGGAC
>JBFMEJ010000232.1:0-3527 GCA_040753275.1 Bacillota bacterium | reverse complement strand
CGCGGATTATTGTCACCGGCACGCCCATGGCCATTCCCAACTGGAAAGTGCCGCACCTGATCGAAAGCAGCGGCGCGGTCATTGTCGCCGAAGAGCTCTGCACAGGCCTCCGTTATTTCGAAAACCTAGTGCCGGAAAACGGGGAAAGCGTTGAAAAAATGGTCGAAGAGATCGCGAAGAGATACTTGCAGATAAACTGCGCTTGCTTTACCCCCAACTTAGGTAGAATGGAAAGACTGGTAGAATTGGCGAGGGAGTACCGGGCCGACGGAATCATCCACTGCTCGCTAACCTTTTGCGATCCTTACCTGATCGAAGCCAACCGGGTGGAAAAGGTTTTGGAAGAACACGACATCCCCCTTTTGAAGATTGAAACCGACTACGGCCAGGGAGACGCAGGCCAGCTGAAAACACGGATCGAGGCCTTTCTGGAAATGATCAGGACAAGGAAAGGACGGGTTTGATTTCACCTACCGACGAAAATTGGCCCCAGCAACAAAGCGAACCGGGGCCAATCGAGGTAACCATTTTCCATAACAGGCGCCAGCGGCCCCGTGTCAATACAAACTTTCACCAGAAAGACTCCTCGTCCGGGATTTTTCAATATAAAAGGGATACATCAAAATTTGTTTTCATCCGGGACCGGATTTTTTCCTGGAAATCCCCGGCTTTTTCACTCTCTCCCTCGCGGGGTGAAAAATTCTTCGCGCTTTGGGTCGCAGTATTGTCCTCTAAACCAGGACAGCCTGGCCTCCGGAAAAGAATCGATGCCGGGAGAGTACGGTTTGATGTCCAGCAGCGGGCTTTGGTCCAGCGCGTCGCACCCCCGCACGAGCAGGCGGTTTCCTTCCCGCCCGAGGAGTTCCACCACGCAAAAGGCGATGGGATTGGGGCGGGAGGGGGAGCGGCAGGCAAAAACACCGCGGATCTCCGGGCCGTAAGGGGTGCGGGTCTGCAGCCTTTCCCGCTCCGCCCGGTCACACCAGTAAAGGACAATCAGGTGGCTGGCCTGCTCGACGTCTTTAAGCCCGGCAGCAAATCCCGCAAAAACTTCCAGAGTGGCTGTTTCCCGGGTAAGGCGCCCCTGGAAGGGCGCTTCCCCGGGGGTTTTAAACGGCGAGTGAATAATGCCAATGGGTTTTAATTTCAAGTGATCCACCCCCCCTACCCTTATTGCTTACTTTTACTCCAGGGTTAACTTTTTGAAGCCGCCGAAGTCTTTGGCCATCTGGGTGTACACCGGCTTGCCCAGGAGAAACTCGTAAATCTCGTCCGCTTTCTTGGCCGGATCAATGTCCTTAAACTGTTCGGGGTAGATTACCTTTCCGGCGTAATAGGCGTCGGCAAGGGCCGTGTCGATGTTCGTCGTGTAGTAATTGTAAGGAATCTGCCCGTAAAGCCGGCCTTTTTTCACGGCGGTCAGCGATTGGTAAAATTGGGGGTTCTTCCGGTAATCTTCCCGCACGAGACTTAGGCCGCCCTCGTCGATGAAAATTATGTCCGGGTCCCAGCTAAGCAGCTTTTCCCGGTCAATGGAGAGGCCCCCCTTTTTGCCCGTTTCGTCCACTACATTTTTCGCGTTTACAGCCACAAAGGGCGGATACTGGCCCTGCGTGCTTTCGATCCCGTGCGTTCCTTTCCGGCCCAGGGCCCCCACGTAAACTTTAGGTTTTTTCTCCTCCGGAATGTCCTTGGTGCGGTCATGTAGATCCTTCCGGCACCGCTCGAGATAGTTTACCACTTCCTGCGCCCTTTTTTCCTGGCCGGTGATTTTTCCAATCAGTTCTATAGACTTGTAAACTTCCTGATCAAAAGTCGCCAGCTGGCCATAGCTCAGCACCACCACCGGAATGCCGGTTTTTGTCTGCAGGGTGTCCGCCTTTGCCTTGTCCACGAGATAAGCGGCAAAGATCACGTCCGGCTGGACACTGACCAGCTTTTCGGCATCGGGCGTGGAATCGGGTCCCCCCGGTCCGATGGTGGGGAGGTTTTTCAGCTCCGGGCAGGCCAGGATGTACGGCCGGCCGGTGGGCTGCCTTTTCTCCAGTTCTTCCACCCCCGCTACCTTCTCGGCGCCCTGGACGTAGCAAACCAGCCGCAGCGCTCCGGGACCGATGGCCACCACCTTTTGCACGGGGGCGGCAATCTCCACCTCCCGGCCGGCCATGTCCGTCACTTTTACTTTCTGCTTCTGAGGCGCCGCCGGCTTTTGTTCGCTTTGCGCCGAGCACCCGCCTAAAGCCGCCGCCAGGCAAAAGGCGGCCAGGATCACCAGCAGGGCAGTAATTTTTTTCTGCACCCTCCATAACCTCCTCTGAAAATAGGAATTGGGAATTGGGAATCAGTCACCGCGGGTAGTAAACTAATTTTTCACCGGTTTCGTTACAGGGGAACGACCACCGGCACGTCCCGCAACCTTTCCACGGCCACGGGGACGGCGTAGACCGCCTCGATATTTTCCGGCGTCATCACCTCGAACCCGCCCGCCGCAAAGACGGTCCCGCCCTTAAGCAGCAGGAACTTGCTGGCAAACCGGGCGGCCAGGTTTAAATCGTGCATGGTGACGATGGCGGCAATGTTCTGTTCCGCAACCACCCCCTTGATAATCCTCAATACCTCCAGCTGATTTCTTAAATCCAGGTTGCTGGTCGGCTCGTCGAGCAAAAGCACCTGCGGTTCCTGGGCCAGGGCCCGCGCAATGACCACCTTCTGCAGTTCGCCCCCGCTCAGCTCGTCCAGAAACCGCAAGGCAAAGTGATCGAGCTGCATGAGCTGCAGCGTCCGGTGTACAATTTCCAGATCTTCGGCGGAGACGTCCCACTTTAAATGCGGTTTTCTGCCCAGCATTACGGCGTCAAACACCGTGACCCGGCCGCCCTCACTGCGCTGGGCGACGTAGCCGATCCGCCGGGCCACCTCCGGCCGGCCCAGCTTCCGGAGTTCGTCTTTTTCAATCAAGATCGTCCCCTTTTGAGGTTTTAAGATCTTGTTGACGCATTTTAAGAGCGTGGACTTCCCCACCCCGTTCGGGCCGAGAACGGCCAGGCAATCCCCCTTTTCCACGGTAAACCTGATTTCTTTTAAGACGGACCGGCTGGGGTAAGTAAATTCCACCCCTTGAACGGACAAGATCATTTTCTCCGGTACCCCCTGGCCAGCAGATATAGAAATAACGGCGCACCTAAAAAGGAGGTGACGGCCCCCACCGGCAGCACCACCGGAGCGATCACGGTCCTGGCCAGCGTGTCGGAGGCCAAAAGCAAAAGGCCGCCCATTACACAGGACCCCGGAATCAAAAAGCGGTGGTCGCCGCCAATCAACCTTCTCATCAGGTGCGGCCCGACCAGCCCGATAAAACCGATAATCCCCAGGAAGGAAACGGCTACGGCAGTGATCAGGGAAGCGATAAACATGCCGCCCAACCGGATTTTCTCCACCTCCACGCCCAGGCCCTTGGCCGTTTCCTCCCCGCTGTCCAAAGCGTTGTAATTCCACCGGTGATACAGAAAATAGGTTACGGCAAGCCC
>JBFMEJ010000231.1:0-3532 GCA_040753275.1 Bacillota bacterium | reverse complement strand
CAGTTCTTGCCAGGCAAAATCTCTTAATTCGGCGAGAAAACGCCGCCTCTGGGCCGGGAAATCGTCCGGACAGCCCTCGGCCGCCGGGCCGGGCACCAGGTCGTAATAATAAACGCCGTCAAAATCGTCCTCGGCAGCCGCCATCCCTTTTTGTTCCAGAGCCGTCCGCAGCGGTCCGGCCCAGTCCCGCCAGTAATCTTTCCGGGGGTCGTGACCCATGCCGTGGATAAAAATAATAAATCCCATCCAAACCACTCTCCAACTCTAAAAAAATGTCCGCGCCGGGATCGAGATTGCAAGGCTTGAAACAGACAATATTCAGTTAACCCGCGGGAGGCATAGCCCACCTGAAGAGATTTTCGCGTTGCCTTCTGGAAATCCCCTCCAGGGGTTGGAAGGTACAGCTGCCTGAAGAGAGATTGAATTTACCGGGGTGTTAAAGACCGTAGCGGATGTTCCAGGCAGGCCCGCTTTTTTTGTCTCCCGCCGGATTTTCCGGAGCGTCCGGGCCGTTCCGGGAAAAACTTTGCCGGGTTCTTTCCTGATCTGGAAAAGAGTTCTTTGTTTCTTTTTTCAGTCCATTTTCCGTTTTCCCTTCCCTTTCCGGCCCTTTTTGACGGCGGTCCGGACCGGCTGCTCTTCTTCCCGCGGAAGGAGGCGGTTGACCGGCAAAGGGCTTGCTCACCTCCTGCTTTTCTTCCGGGGGAAGAATTTTTCCGGGGCCGGGCGGACGCCCCCCCGCGCAATTCACGCCGACGTTCAACGTCCCGCCCAGTTCCCGGATGCCCAGGGCGCCAAAGTTATTCTGCAGTTCGAGCCTGTCCACGGTGATCCGGTCGACGTAAACATATTCGATCACCAGGGGATTGTCCAGCCTGGTCAGCTTTTGTTGAAGATCCGCAACCTCCTGCCCATACTGCTCCTGCATCTGCTGGATTTTCCGTTCTAATTCGCCAATCTGCTTTTTTAATTTTTCCAGCTTCGCCCCGGTTCCCCAAAAGGGAAAAACTATTCTCATCTACTCATCCCCGTCGATGGGAATCGTCCGTAAAGAGGCTTCGAACACCCGCGTCAAGCGGATTTCCAGCAAACCGTCGCGAAAACTGGCCCGGTAACCCGTTTTCCCAACCAGTTCGGGCAAACTGACGGACCGTTCAAAATTTCCCTTAAAGCGTTCCCCGCTGACCAGGCGGAAACCCTGGCCGGGCTCCTGAACAACCCCCTTAATCAGCAGGCGGTCGTCGGCAAGCTGGATCTGGATATCCTGTCTTCTGACGCCCGGCAGTTCCACCAAGACAACGATCTCTTTTTCCGTTTGATAAACGTCTACCCGGGGGAACTTTGGCGGGGGCGCCGCCAGGTTGGCCATCTGCTCTAAAAACCGGGCGCCCTGCGGGCTGTTAAAAACGCTCGCCCAAAAATCCTGGCCGTACATTTTTTGTACCGTCCTGCTCCACTGGATAAATTTTTCCGGATCAAACATATTTTCACCTCACTAATTGCCGGCCTGCCGACTATCATATACTGTACAAAAACGCTCCAGGGATCAAAGAAGAGGAGGTGAGAAGATGTTCCCCATAGTAATTAATATATTTTTTCTTAAAATAAATGTCATTCAAACCGGATCTGCTCTAAATATCGGCGAAAATTACCTGGGCGAATGGAGCACTGTCAGCAAAACTAACTCCGGGACAGGATCGCTTTATGGTGATCAAAGCACCCAGGACAGCAAGAACGTTTGTTTAGATGACTCGGATCTGTTCGATATGCCCGTCTTAAAAGAAACTTGCGGAAGCGAAACACCCGCCCGCCTGCCCCAGGAACGATGCGTTTTTTAACCAAAGGCCCCCGCCGGAAAATCTGACGCCCCCCTTACCCCCGGCAAGCAAAAAACCAAAAGGAGGAGATTTTATTGCCCGTGTTATTTTCCCCTTCCTTTATTAACCTGTTTGGATTTAAGGTGAATTTCATGGACCATAACTGCGTGATTAACCTGGGCCCTTCCTGCCAGTTTGATCTGAACACATTTACCAAAGCAAACACCGGCTCCGGCTCGACAAACGGCGACCTGCCGTTTTCCCCAACCGTTCTGGACGTCATTTTTGACAATGATTTTGCCGATGCGCAGGAAACAAAAATTAGTGCCGTATAAACCCGGATTCCTCTTTTTTAAAAAAATCAGGCCCGTCCGAACAGCGGCCCGCCGGCAACAATTAACCCCGGCTTAGATCGTTTCGCGATCAGGAAAACCGTTATGGATATAGTATATTTAAAAAGCCGGCAACAATTAACCCCGGCTTAGATCGTTTCGCGTGGTAACTTTTCTAATTTTTTCTTTATATAATGGATTAAAAACCTGCCGGAGGGAGGATAATCTATGACCAAAGAACAGATTATCAACCTTTTAAATCTGGACCTCTCCTGGGAATATGCGGCAATGATTCAATACATCCAGCACGCCGCCATGCTTACCGGACCCGAGTATTTCGCCATCATCGACGAGGAACTGGAACACGCCCAAAACGAACACGAGCACGCGGTGAGGATATCCGATCAGATTCAATACCTGGGCGGTGTGCCTACGGTGGTGGTGGCGGAAATTAAAACGTCCCTCGACAACGTGGAGATGCTCAGACAAGACCTGCAGGCGGAGTACGACGCCCTGGCCAGGTACCTGCAGCGCATCGAGCAGTTGGAGGCGATGAAACTTTACGACGTGGCCCAGGTAATCAGGGAAATTGCGCTGGTGGAGCAGGAGCACATTATTGATCTGGAGAAGGCACTGGGGATTAGAAAGGTGAGATAAGCATAAAAAAGCAGGAAACGTGTGCGGCCCGGCCAAAAAGCCGGGCCTTGCCTAACCGCTCAGTTCTTCTTTGACCTTCTTTTTCGCCTTTTCCACGATTCCCTCAAACTCCGGGCCCGGGTCGTGGCCCAGCTCTTTTAACCGCTTCTTCGCCCAGAGCCCGATATTCCGGTCGTCCCGGTAGTAGTCCTCGCTCTGCGGACGGCTGGTGTCGATCCCGGCCAGGCGGTCGGCCTCGCTCTGGTGGTAGGCAAAGCGGGACATCAGGCGGGTCAGCGCACCGCTCCCGCAATGCGGACAGGCAACCTGCCGCTCCCCGGGAAAAACCAGGATTTCCACTTTCCTTCCGCAATCCGCGCAGCGGTATTCGTAAATCGGCATCTTCCCACCTCTGCACCAAATAAATAACTGCCAAGACGAACGCAATGTTAATAATTAGCCCAACTCCTCAGCAACGGCAAGCGAACAACAACGGATGAAAGCCTGTTTTCAGGGAGTTACCCATGGGATCATTCGTTCCTCCAAATGAAAATATAGGCACTCAGGCACGGGGATACACACACAGAGAGAAACGACCGGGAATATTTTTACTTTGTGCCTTTATGCCTGGGTAATTTTGTGCCTTGTCAAATTCTCCCTATGACATAAGCTCCCTGCGTCCCTTTAAGCGCCTAGTTGGAAAATAAGTTGACGTTATCCGGCTATTTTTAATATAATATAAAACGT
>JBFMEJ010000230.1:0-3551 GCA_040753275.1 Bacillota bacterium | reverse complement strand
ATGCAAAAGGTATCTTATCAGTTTTGACGTGCTTAACTGCCCGACCGGAAGACCGGGCTTTAATTCAATTTGAACCGGCCCGCGATCCTTTCCAGATCATCGGCCAGCCCGGCGAGGCTCTGGGCCGTCGACGAAACCTCTTCCATGGTCGCCGTCTGCTCCTGGGCCGCCCCGGCCACGTTTTGCACCGCCGAAGACATCTGCCCGGCCGAGGAAGCGATGTCCCGGATATCGGCAGCCAGTTCTTGAATCAGGGCGATGATTTGCGCGAAGGTTTCCCCTACGTTGCTCACCACTTCTGCGCCCGACTTGATCTGCCGGGTTTCCTCGCTCATGACCGCCACGGCTTTTGTGGCCTCTTCCTGAATGGCCTTGACCAAACCGGAGATCTCTTTGGCCGCCGCCGCCGATTGCTCGGCCAGCTTTCTCACCTCTACGGCCACGACCGCAAAGCCGCGGCCGTATTCACCCGCGCGGGCGGCTTCAATGGCGGCGTTTAAAGCCAGCAGGTTGGTTTGTTCGGCGATCTGCGTGATCAGGGCGACGATCTGGGAGATCTGCTGGGCCCGGGCGTTCAGGCCCTGGATGGCCGCGGCGACGTTTTCCATAGAATTCTGGATGGCCGCCATCTGGCGGTGGACGTCCTGGATACCCGCCCTGCCTTCGTTAGCGTACTCGTCGGCCCGGCGGGAAGTTTCGGCAATTTTCTGCGCGTCCTGGGATACCTGCTCCACCACAGAGGCCACCTCGCCGGCCGAAGACGCCGTCTCGGTGGCGCCCGCGGAAACCTGCTCGGCGCTGGCGGAGAGTTGGGTGGCGCTGGCCGCCAGGGCCTGCGCTTTTTCCTGCAGCTGGCCGACGATTTCCCTCAGGTTGGCTAACATCGCATTAAACGATCCCGCCAGACGGCCCACTTCGTCTTTTGCACGCACCCTGATCTCCTCCCCTGTCAGGTCGCCCCGGGCCACCCTGGCCGCTCCGGCCTCGACCAGCCGCAAGGGGTCGGTGATCATCCGGGCGAGGAAATAGGCCAAAAGGAAAGAGACGACCAGTATCGCCGCGCACCCGGCGGTGATGATCCCCACTGTCCGGCGGCCCTGCGCGCCTGTATCCAGCCTGTCTTCCTGTAAGCGCTGGAGCTGGAAAGAAAGAAACTCCTGCATAGCCCCGTTCAGCGGCTTTACGGCCGCGGCGGCCAGGCTCAGCTTCGCCTGCACCTCTTCTTCGGGGGCCTTTGCGCGCTTTGCTTCCAGGACAGCCGCCGCCTTCTGGTAATAATCGGCCTCGGCAGCGTCCATCTGCGCCAGCAGCTGTTTACCCTTTTCCGTTTTCACGGTGGCCGGAAGCCTGGCCAGAATATCCCGCGCTTCTTTGTGGAAGCGGTGAAAATCGTCGTAGGTCTCCTGGGTCCCGTAAACAAGGTAACCGCGGGCCGCGTAGGCCATGTTCAGGGCATTAACCAGCATTTCGTAAGCATCTTTGATCTTTTCCATCCTTACCATAAAAAGATTGTCGTAAAGATCGCCGTAGATTTTGTCCAGGCTGTTTAACTGCCAGCAAGCGAAAAGGCTTAAAACAACCACTAAAGACAGGATCAGCGCGAAGGAAAAAAGGATTTTTGCCTTTAAATTGTTTTTTAACATGCACGCCTCTCCCTTTCTTTCATCGCTTGGATAAAGCAGTCCACCAGCGCTGGGTCGAACTGGCGGCCCGCCTCCTTTTCAATTTCCGCCAGCGCCTCGAACGGCGTTCGGGCCGGCCGGTAGGGCCGGTAAGAGGTCATGGCGTCGTAGGCGTCGGCAAGGGCGATAATCCTTGCCGCCAGGGGGATTTCCTTTCCGGCCAGGCCCTGCGGGTAGCCGGCGCCGTCGTAGCGTTCGTGGTGGTGGAGAATCGCGGGCACCAGCCCGGCCAAAGGTTTGATTTGGCCCACCAGCTCGGCGCCCGCGGAAGCGTGGCGGCGAATTAACGCCCACTCCTCCGGCGTCAGGAGCTCTGTTTTAGTTAAGGTTTCCAGGGGAATTTCCATTTTGCCGAGATCGTGCAAAAGAGCGGCGATTTTGATTTCGTTGGTTTCTTCGGGCGATAGCCCGGCTTTTTGGGCGAGAGCGACCGCGTAGCGGGTCACGTTCTCGCAGTGGGCGTAGGTGTAGGGGTCCTTCGCCTTCAGGGCGGTCAACAGCGTTCCTACGTGGGGGGCGAGGCGGCGGTCGACGTGCCCTGCCGCCGTTATCTCTTCCAGCACGGAGGAGTATATTTCCACCCGGTTTTTGGTGGTGCGCTTCACCCTGTACATGGCTTCGTCGGCCATCCTGATCAACTCCGCGGCGCTTTTCGCCTGCAGCGGGTAACAGGCCACGCCTGCGGAAACGGTCAGCCTGCCTTTGGGCATATATTCACAGTAGGGCAAAGGGGCGTTCTCGATATTTTTCCGGATTCTTTCGCCCACCTCCGCGGCCGCCAGCTGGTCGGCGTCCGGTAAAACCACCGCGAACTCGTCGCCGCCGTAGCGCCCCACGATATCGGAGCCGCGCACGCTATCCTGGATCAGCCGGGCCACTTTCCTTAAGACGTCGTCCCCCGCCGGGTGGCCGAAGCTGTCGTTGTAATACTTGAAGCTGTCCACGTCCAGGAGCATGAAGGAAACCAGGCCGTCGCGGTGGCCGGCGCGCTCTATCTCCCTATTTAGCGCCTGTTTTAAGTAGGAGTGGTTGTAGAGCCCGGTCATGGCGTCCCGGACCGCCAGCCCGCGCAGCTTTTCTTCAATTACCTTCTCTTCCGTGATGTCCCTGATTAAAAGCACGGCCCCGGCCACGTCACCGTTTTCTTTTAAAGGAAGGCAGTCAACAGCCAGATTATAGCGCCAGCCCTCTTTGTCCACGTAAACCTTCTCCTGGTTGCAGAGTTCGGCGCCCGAAGACAGCACGCCCTCTAAGGGGAAGGCGAAGGCGACTTCTCCCGGGCGGTCCCGGCCGGTAAACACTTCCGCGAACCGCCGGCCCAGGACCGCTTTGCGCTCGAGGCCGAAAATCTCTTCAGCCACCCGGTTGAAAAGGCGCAGACGGCCGTTACGCCGGACGATGATGGTGGCGTATCTAGTGGTGGCGAGGACGAGGCGGTAGATCCTGTTTTCCATGGTCGCTCTGGCGGTCACCAGCAGGCCAAGGGCTACTGCCGAGAAAAAAGTAAGGAGGGTTACAACAAGGGCTACCATGATGTTCCACCTGGTCTGGCCAACAATCTGGGTGAACAAAGCCCTGGTGTCCTGAACACGCAAGTCCTCCAGCTCTTTGGCGAGGCTTAAGCTTTCCTCCAGGAGCGCCAGGGCACCGTTTTCATGAGCAATTTTGATCGCTTCGGTCAAAGCCCCCCGTTCTACCATGGGAACGATATCTCTTTCACATACTTCCGTATACTGCTGCACCGCATTCTGGATTTTTTTCACCAGGGGCTTTCGCGCCGGGCGGACGATTTCGTACAGCTGCCGGAGCTCCTCCTGGTTCAAACGGGCGTAAGAACGGAACTGCTGCAGGTAATTCGGGTTCCTGTAA
>JBFMEJ010000229.1:0-3585 GCA_040753275.1 Bacillota bacterium | reverse complement strand
AGATCAACAGTTTGGGGCAGATCTACCCGCGGGTCCCCAAGGGCCAGATACCCTTTTCTGATTTCGTTGAACAGCCTTTCCAGCGACGTGATCAGCTGCCCTCTGGGGCACGCCTTGACTTTAATTTTTTCTTTTATTTTACCCCACCTCGCTTAAATATACTGCCAGGAAGGAAAAAATTTCTTTCCAAATCACGATCATAACATATAAATAAATATTTCACAAGTAACGGAAAAATTGCAAGGAAAATTTTCCCGTCTTTTTTGTTTTTCGTGAAGAATTTGTTTTTTGAAGAGGAAAAAACCTTGTCATCACGAATATTTGATTAAGCTAGGGCAGATTTTAAACGTAATCCCTAATCCCTAACCCTTGTTCTTAAAGGAGTGATTTTATGTCCGGCAAAGTGCTGCTGGTCGTCGACATGCTCAAAGATTTTATCGAGCCGCAAGGCGCGCTGACCTGCGGGGAAACGGCGCGCGGGATTGTTCCTTTTGTGGCGGACAAAGTGAAGGAGTTTACCGGGCAAAATTTGCCGGTGATTTTTATCATGGATTCCCACGATCCAGATGATCTGGAATTCAAGCGCTTCCCCAGGCATTGCGTTTTTGGCACGCCCGGCGCCGAATTGATCGAGGAATTGCGCGTGCTGGTAGAGGAATACCCCTTTGCCATTAAGGTGCCGAAAACCCGCTTCAGCGGATTTTTCCGGACCAATTTAAACACCATCTTAAGCGACCTGGCCCCGGCGGAGGTGCACGTCGTCGGGGTGTGCACGAATATCTGTGTTTTATATACCGTTGAAGAACTGGCCAACCGCGATTACCGGACCATCGTTTACCGGGATGGCGTGGCCAGCTTCGACCAGGAAGCCCACCGCTGGGCCCTGGAGCAAATGAAATCTGTGCTGGGGGCGGAAGTGTTATAAGCACCGGTGCTTACGTAGATTATCACGTCCATCCGGGTTATTCCATTGACGCCGAAGACGCCGGCATCTTTGAATACTGCCGGGAGGCCCTGGCCAAAGGTCTGACCGAGGTATGCTTTACCCCGCATCTGGAGGTGGATCCCCTGCGCCGGCACCTGGACTGGTTTGTCCGGGTGAACGGAAAGATTCTGCCCATGGAGGACGGCTACTGGCTGGAATGTTACTTCCGGGAGCTGGAGGAGGCGCGCCAGGCGTTTTCCGGCGCGGGGCTGCGCATCAAAGCCGGGCTGGAGGTGGGCTTTGAACGGGGGGCGGAGGCGGTAATCGAAAGGGTTGTCAGCGGCTACCCCTTTGATTTTGTGCTCGGTTCCATCCACTGCCTGGACCACCACGCCATTTCGTCCCGCCAGGAGTGCTGGGCCTACTTTACCCGGCGGGATCCCGGCGCCCTGGCCGAAGACTACTTCGGCGCTTTAAAGAGCGCGGTGGAATCGGGGCTTTTTGACTGCATCGGCCACCTGGATCTGTATAAAAGGTACGGCTACGAATTTTTCGGCCGGGAAATCAACGACCTCCATCTGGGACGGGTGGAGGATATTTTTCGGACGATGGCCCGCCAGGGGACCGGCCTGGAGGTGAACACGTCCGGCCGCCGCCGCTGCCTGGCGGAATTTCACCCCAGCAGGGATATTCTGCTCCTGGCGAAAAAAGCCGGGATTAAAATTTTTACCGTAGGTTCCGATGCGCATAAAAAGAGCGATCTCGGTTATTGTACGCGCGAGGCCGCGCAGCTTTTATCCGAATTGGGCCTGCGAACGTGTATTTTTGCTTCCCGGCGGCCGGCCTTTTTATAAATTTACATCTTTCGCCAAAAGGAGATAAATTTTGCCGAAAGCCAGACGCAAACTCTGATCTGGCGGCTTTTTTTCACCTGGACAAGCTGCCTGCCTTTACCATAAAATATACTGGGGTAGGTGGGCAGACAAATGAAAAGCCGGAAGACCTTGAAGAGATATAAAGAAGGGAACATTACAGCGGCTTTCGGTACTGATCTTACGCTTTGCGGGACGACGAGCATCCCCAACTTGCTGTTGCGCTACTATACGAAGATCGAGATTACCGATGAGGAAATGATGGTGCTCGTTCAGTTGCTGCGCCTGCGCACGGAAGAAAAAATCCTTTTTCCGCCCCCGGAAATGCTGGCGGAGTGTCTGGCCGGCGGCCTGGAGCGGGTGGAGAGGAACCTGGCCAGCCTCCTGGAAAAAGAGGTGATCACGGTCACTCAGTATTATGACGAAGCACAGGGAACAATTTTAGCCGGCTACGATTTTGAGCCTCTCTTTGCCAAATTATCGGAGGCGTGGGCGTGCGCGAAGGTTAAAGAAATTGAAAAAACCCGCAAGGTGCTCGGAGAGCGGGAGGAAAAAGGCATTCCCGAGGCGGATTTGACCCGTTTAACCAGGTGTTTTGAAGAGGAATTCGGGCGCCCGCTTTCGCCCATGGAGGTGGAGCAAATCCGGCTTTGGGTGCGGGAAACCGATTGCGCTCTCGTTCTGGACGCCTTGCGTCGCGCTGTTTTAATCGGCAAGCATAACTTTAAGTACATTGACGGCATCCTGCTCAAATGGAAGAAAAATAACCTCCGCACGTTGGATGCAGTGGCCGAGTACGACCGCAATTTTCAGGACAAGCGGCAAAAAAAGAACGGGTCCGCCAAAGAAAGCAGAAGCGATAAAGCAAGCAGCCGCCGGAAAAAGGAAATGGTGAAAGCGCTCTACCTGAGTTAACGGATATTTTAAAAATATTAGAAATGGGGATATGTGGAAGAGCAATCCCGCCCATTGCCTGCACAAAACCTCCGGGTTTGGTTTTTTTTCCAAACATATCTCTTTATGCCTTAGTGCCTGTGTGCTCTATTTCCATGCTTTATGGAGGAAACGAACGTTCCCGTCAGCGACTCTTCAGAAAGGGGTTTCGCCGGTTGGCTTTCTGTAAAGTTTGCCACGACCGCGGGGTGGTTGTGCAGGGAAACCGGGCCGTTCCCTGCAGTTGCGCGGCCCAAAGGGCGATCTTAAGGCGCTTTCAGGATTCCTGCCTGCCGGAGGCCCTGCGCTCCTGCACCTTTTCCGCCTTCAGCTTTAAATATTACTCCCGTCAGATTACCGATTCCCCGAAGGGGATCAGTTACCATGAGTCGGCTCGCCTGACTTTTCGCGCGGCGCTGGCCTTCGTCGAGGATTTTGGGAAAAAGGAGCGGATCGACGGCCTGCTCTTTACCGGTCCGGTGGGTAGCGGGAAGACCTTTTTGGCCTGCTGCATTGCCAACGCCCTGCTGGACCGGGGCTGCCCCGTTTTATTCCTGGTGGTGCCGGATTTGCTCGACCGCCTTCGTTCCACTTACGACCCCAACCGCGGGCCGGGGGAACTGACCGAGCAAGAAATTCTGGGAGCCGCCCGGAATGTGCCGCTTTTGATCCTGGACGATTTGGGCGCCCACAATTACACCGACTGGGTGCGCAACAAGCTTTACTCCATCCTTAACCACCGCCTTAATCATGCCCTGCCGGTGATTATCACCACCAATATCAACCTGGAGGATCTGGAGGAATACCTGGGCGAGCGGACCACTTCCCGCATCTATCAAATGTGCCGCCCTTACC
>JBFMEJ010000228.1:0-3604 GCA_040753275.1 Bacillota bacterium | reverse complement strand
ATACGCCCAGGTAAAAAGCTACTTTTCAGTATACGCTTTCGTTTCTCTGCCGTAGGGCTACTCTTTGATGTGTAACTCCGGATGGGTAATTTCCGGACAGTTGACGCCGGTAAACCTCACCCTTTCGTCTTTGCCGCCCAGCTTTACGTGCACCGTGTCACCGACAGAGATAGAAGTGGCTATTGCGGTGAATGAAATTCCCTTAGCTTTTTAATCAACAAAGTTATCAATAAACAGATACAAGTCGTTACCCAAGAAATAGCAAAATGTCCATACCTTTATCCTGGTTTCAAGGTCAAAGTAAGGTTCCGAAGCAATTCCACTACCTAGCCGGCTGGCAAGGATAACACCATGAGGAAAGTATGGACGCCAACTCCAGTTACGATTGAGATATTTCCCAGAAACTGCCCATCCGCCACACGGATTGCGGGTGTACATGGCTCCTCCAAAATGAAAGATTTCTTTGGAGGTAATATTCGACATAAATGGTTAATATCCTTCATTTTTAAAATAAACTCCCCGGTGGCCAGCTCCCGGACGAGGGCTTCCTTGACGTGGGGTAAAGCTGTGAGCTGGAATTCTTCCAATGTTTTCGACAAAGGAAAGCGGGCCGCCCGGATCCTTCTTGTAACCTGATTTTCTTTCGGTTGGCCGCCTCCCGGGAGAGCAGCGTGCAGAGGAATTCTTCGTACCCCCAGCCTTCTTCGGTGGCCTGGCGGATCACCGCCTGGTAGCCGGTGAAGGTAGAGAGCTTGAGCTCCTTGGCGTAAAGGGCGATCACTCCGGCTTTACTCACCGGCGCTCACCTGCCCAGAAGCGGTCGTACTGCTCTAAGCCGACCGGTTCGACGCGGGGGAACTCCGCCATAAGAACCGGAGCGCTTTCCCGGCGGGTCAAGTAGTAGCGGACAGCCTGGTAACTGCGCTGGCCGCTTTGCAAAGCCAGGCCGATGGCCCTTTCCGTTTCGTCGATCCCGTAGTCCAGGACCAGACCCAGGACCCGGGCCAGTTCTTGGTCTTCACCCCGGGCCAGAAGATCCTTTTGAGGGTATTTAGTCCCGGAGGTAAAACGGCCCGGCACAAAGGGGCGGCGTTTTTTAATGAGCGCGGTTTTTTGATCAGCACCGGCAGGTAGTGTTCCAACTCCAGCCTGGTTTGGCCCTGGAGATAGCTTCGCCGTGCCCCCCACCACGACCCAGTTCTCGCTGCGGTGGTGGTGGAGCTGGTAGCTCAGCTTTTTCCCCGGTAAAACGGTGATCCGTTTGATCTTGTAGAAAAACCCTTCTTCCAGGATGGTATAGGAGCCCCAGGGGCGGTAGGCGGTGAGGTGGTAGTCGGCCCGGGCTTCTCTTTAAATTCCGCCACCCGGTAGCCAGCGCCTAAAGGCGCACCGGGCTTGATGTAGCCGTAGCCGGTGTGGGGCTGCGCGGGCTTTACGCCGAAGACGAGCAGGTATTCCGCGGCCAGGGGGCGGCCTTTCTGGACGGTTTCGAAAAACTCCGGCCCATCAATGAGGATGTTACTGCCTGTTCGACATGGAAAAGAAAAAACCTTTTTGGTTCCGGCTAGGCCGGGCTAGGAAAATCAAAAATTTTAAAGAGCAGGTGAGGCAATTACCTTCACCCGCCCTTCCAAAACCTTCATCCGAAAATCTTTTACGCTTTGTGAACAGTAAGGATCCCGCCTACGTGATCAACTCGAACCTGCTCCCCTTTCGGGAAACATCCTGCGGACGTACTCCTCGCACTCCTTGACGCGGGAAACGTCTTTGATCTCACCTTCAATTAACGCCAGGGGAACGGCCTGGACATAACCGGCCCGGCCCAAAGCTTTTAAGTAAAAATGTTAGATTTCAATTCTATTCAACTATTTCTGCAGTTCCGGGAGAATTTTTTCGTAATAATCCAGTGCTTCCGGATTGATTAGAGCGTCCCGGTTCGTCACCGGCCGCCCGTTGACGATGTTCGTGACCGCGCTCTCCACCTTCTTCATGTTTAGGGTGTAGGGGATATCCGGCACCTCCACGATGAGGGCGGGAACATGCCGGGGGGAGGCGTTTTCCCGCAGGGTTTTTCTAATTTTATTTTTTAAATCCTCCGTTAAGCTGAATCCTGCAGCAAGTTTTACAAAAAGGATGATCCGCTGGTCCCCCTGCCAGTTCTGCCCGATGGCCAGGCCGTCCGCAATTTCCTCCAGCTTTTCCACCTGGTTATAGATTTCCGCCGTGCCAATGCGTACCCCGGAAGGTTTTAAAACGGCGTCGGAGCGGCCGTAGAAAGTTATCCCCCCGGTGTCGCGGTGCATGACGACGTAGTCGCCGTGCCGCCACACGTTGGGGTAGACGGTGAAGTAGGCGTTTTTATACTTTTCGCCGTCCGGGTCGTTCCAGAAATAAAGGGGCATAGAAGGAGAGGGGGCTTCGCAAACCAGTTCTCCCTGCCGGTCGTAAACGGAATTTCCGTTTTCATCGTAGGCCTTCACTTTCATCGCCAAAGCAGGACCTTGAAGTTCGCCGGCATACACCGGGCTGACGGGGTTGCCGGCGGCAAAGCAGCCGTTGATGTCCGTTCCGCCCGAGATGGAGTTAAAATGCAGATCGGCTTTGATTTCCCGGTAAACGTATTCAAATCCTTCGGCGGACAAAGGCGAACCGGTCTGGGAGATTTCTTTTAGCGACGATAGATCGTAATCCCTGCCGGGTTTAACCCCCTGGCTTCTTAAGAAATTGATGTAACTGGCGCTGGTACCGAAAACAGTGATTTTTTCCTCCTGGACCAGTTTCCACATGGCGCCGGGATCGGGATAATTGGGGTTGCCGTCGTATAATACAATCGTCGCCCCTACCCCTAAAGAGCTTAAAAGCCAGTTCCACATCATCCAGCTGCAGGTGGTGATGTACATGATCGTATCTTCGCGTTTTAAATCGGTGTGCAACAGGAGCTCCTTCAAGTGATTAATCAGGACCCCGCCGGCTCCCTGCACCATGCACTTGGGCTTACCGGTTGTCCCGGAAGAAAACATAATAAATACGGGGTGGTCAAAAGGCAGTTGTTCGAACTGGATTTCCAGGTTATTTTCTTTGGCCAGGAAATCATCGTAGTGCACGGCGTGGGGGACCTGGCCAAGCTCGGGTTCTTCTTCCGTATAGGAGACGACGATCACTTTTTTTAGCGAAGGGATTCCTTTGGCGATCTCTGCTGCGTTGGCTAAAGAATTAAAGGCCTTTCCTTTATAAAAATAGCCGTTGGCCGTAAAGAGAACTTTTGGTTCGATTTGACCGAGGCGGTCCAGCGCCGCCTGGGGGCCGATGTCGGTGGCGCAGGAGGACCAGACGGCGCCGATGCTGGTCGCGGCCAGCATGGCGATGGCTGTCTCTATCAGGTTTGGCATATAGGCAACGACCCGGTCTCCCGGAGCAACTCCCAGCTCGCGCAGCGATTTGGCCAGGCGAGCCACTGTGTCGTAAAGTTGGGCATAGGTTATCCGGGCCGACTTCTGGGTTTCTCCCCTAAATATAAAAGCTACGTGGTCATCTGTATATCTTAAGAGGTTTTCGGCAAAATTCAACCTGGCGCCGGGAAACCACTTTGCGCCGGGAAATTTCC
>JBFMEJ010000227.1:0-3607 GCA_040753275.1 Bacillota bacterium | reverse complement strand
TGTTGCAGATGTTTTTCGCAAGAACGGCCATCGCTACAGTTGCCGTTATTACTTTTTAATACGCTGTGGTGAAACCTGTAATAACCGCCGAGTTGCCGCTTATGCGGCATTTGCGGTATAAGCGGTTCTGATTCCTTAAAGGCTGCCCAGCGGTAAATCGCTTGGCGGCCTTAAAATTCCCGGCTAAGGAGGAAAGTCTTATGCAAAAACTCACGGATGTATTGATTAACATCGCCGAAATTGAGGCCATTGCTTACCGCGCCTTCACCGCCCGTTGCCGTATCTACGAGCTGGATGCCCAGATCAAGGCAGCGGAGGCCGCCCTTCCCCCGAATCAGCGGCCCAACTCTCCGGAGTTGGCGAAGCTCCACCAGGAGCTTAACGCCGCCCGGGCCGAGTGGGCCGCAGCGGATGCCCGGCTGGAGGCGCTTAAAGCGCGCCACGCCGGGGCCGTGGCCCTGGCAAACCTCCTGGCCGCCATGACCCAGGCCGGGAAGGACACCCAGGCGCTGGAAGCGGCGATAGAGGCGGCGCTGAACGGGCAGGCCGCGCAGGAGCAAAAGCCCGCCGTTCAACCTGCCCAGGTCGTTACCCAGCAGGCTCATCCGGCCCAGACCCAACCGGCCCAAAACCAGGGCAACGCCCAGGCGCAGGCTGCCGGAGACGGTACGGAATCCGGAACGTTCCACGTCCTGGAGGTCCGAGAGAGCAAGCCCGGCGTGGTGAGGGCATACTGTCAGGCGGAAGATGGCGGCAAGCACGCTATTTTCGCCAAGAACGGTAATGCCCAGGCCCTGGCGGGAGCGGTCGGAAAAAAGGTACTGGTTAAATACCGGCAAGGCGACAAGGGGCTGATCGCCCTGCACGTGAACCTTGTCGGTTAAACCGGCCTGTGGTAAAATGGGGGGCGAAGGGAAGTGAACATGGTGAGCGAAGATTTGACCAGGTTGAGGGGAAGCTGAAACCTTTGATTTGGACCACAATTGGAATCGTTTTGGCTTCTCTGGCGCTTACAATAAGCGTGGCTATCAAGATCTGGCAGTAAACAAGTAAAAACTGCGAGTCCAAAAAGGCAGTCTCCAAAAGGGACTGCCTTTAATTTTTCCGAAAGGAGATGTCTTATGATAACTGTTTACGATTTACAAAAACTGCAAAACAAAGTTACTTGGGGCAACCAGGATATTCAGAAAACCCTGATCGACCTGCGCTATGAAATTACCACCATGTTCGTAATCAGCCTGGCGGTCAACACCTTCCTGGCGGCCCTGGTGGTTTGGGCGGTGGCGAAGTGATGTGTAAGTTTTGCCCGTTCTGCGGCCGGGGAGACCTGACGCTTATAACAACGTCGGCACCCGGAGGGAAAAGCGAAGACTGGCGCTGTAATGCCTGCGGCACTTTCTTCACGATTTCGGACGTAGCGAAGGAAGAAAAACCCGCCGGTATTCTCGTTCGGTACACCGGGATAAGCGGCGAGGCGGAATTTGCCTGCGCCGTGTTAATTCCTTACGCCGGAGAAGTGCCCGCCGAAAAAGCGGTGCGCGATTATTTCAGTGACTTTTTCGGCGAAGGAACGAAGCGGGAGGATTACTTTCTCTACGTTTCCCAGGATGGCTGCCGGGCGGTGAAGATTGACGGCTGGTCAATCGTGCCGCTGGCAGATGCGGAAGTGTTACGGAAGTACATGAGTTAATCTAAGGGCGGCCCGGCCCGCCTACCCAAAATCTCTTTAAGGAGGTGACTGGGGGCGGCCGGTCGGCCGCCCCGGAATTTATGGGATGGACATATACGCAAAAGCACCCTGGAGAAAGCGTCAAGGACTTTTTTAAACGCGAGTTTAACTATGAGAAAGAGGATGGTAGGTACGGCAAAATTATCGATTGCGCCGTAGTCAACTTGCGGACGGCATACATCGCCTACGAGATTAACACCGGCGATAAGAAGGAAGTTGTTGCCCTGGTTTGTTTACTGCACTTTGTTCCAAACGCACGGGACGGCTTCAACTTCGGGTATAAGGACATGGACGAAACGTGTGGACCAAACGAGTGCGATTGCCCCGAGCGCATCCTCAAGTTGCTGACGCCTACCGATAACGAGTACGCAATTCGGTGGCGCGAGAAGTGCTGGGAAAACCTTCGGAACCGGAAAGCCCGTCCCAGGCTGTCAAAAGGCGCGGTGATTAAGTTTGCCAGGCCGATTGTATTTAACAACGGTTGGGAGGAAAGCGTTTTCACTGTTATTGACCCGCGCGGGCTGATCTTTGAAAGCGGCGGCAGGCTATTTAAGCTGCGCCGTTCAACTCTGCGATACAACGAATGGAAATTGGTTCAATCAGCGTAAGTATTTCAGGCGGCCCGGCCCGCCTTATTTCTCACCATTAGAAAGGAGAGTGAGAAAGGGCGGGCCGTCGGGGGTTCCGCCCGAAATCATGACAATATCAGGTAAAAAAATTATAGGTAAAAAAATTATGGCGGGAGAACCTTTGTATGATTCAAACGGTAATTGTATTGGCTGGACTCGCCGAGAAAACATTGGTGTCATTATCGACATATCAGATAACGAGGTAAAGGTATTTAACAAAAACAATCCCGATGACCGTAAGTACGGAGGAAAAGATTATCGTTATTACAGCTTAAATCGAGAAGATTTTGAAAAGTGGTGTGAGCAAGGTTTGTATGTTTTAAGGTAATACAACGGCGGCCCGGCCCGTCTTTATTTTTCACATTACGGAAAGGAGTGTGAAAAAGGGCGGGCCGCCGGGGGTTCCGCCCGAAAGTCATGGTAACCGTGGAAAGGAAATTTGCGAAGGAATTTGTGAGCGTCATCGCCCCGTTGAAACTGCACCGGAGATTCAACGGCAACCGGGCCGTCGACCACGTTTATCATTTCATCCTGGTCGAAAACGGCACCCTGCGGGCCACGAACGGGGAAGTGCAAGTAACGGCAAACGCGCCGGTAATTGGCGAAACGGCGGTAATTCCCTACGCGGCGATGAAGGAAGCTGTCGCCGACAAGACCGGTGCGGACCTGCACGTCGGCGCTGACGGAGTTTTACGGACGGCCATCACGCACCCATATTTTTACGCGGTGCCTGCGCCGTATGAAATCCCGGAAATCGGAATCGACGGGTACGAAAAAGAAGTGCTTTCCCTGCCCGCCGGGGAGCTTGCCGAAGCGGGGGAACTGGCCGGGCGGATAGTGGATGAAAAAGAAGCAGGGGTGTTCTGCTTCGGACTCATCCGCTGCCGGGAAGAAAAAGCCGTCCTGGTGGCGACCAACCGGCAGTTCCTGGTGGAGGTCGAGCTGCCCGGGCGCACCCTGCACGCAGGGGACATCCTCGTTCCGCCCGCCGCTTTGAGCACGTTCGCCAAAGCGGTCAAGGCGTTTAAGATCGAGCGGGCAACCCTGTCGGTCGTCCTGACCGGAAAGGACCTGCATCCTGGACTGGTGATTTTCCGGGACGAAGGTGAGCGAGTGAGCGTCAAGGCAAGGGCTGGCGCGGGAGTTTACCCGGAGCACAGAACCGTCTTTCCGGGCGGCAGCATGATGACCGTCGAACCTAACCCGGAACTGATTAAGGCCGTGGAGGCGGCGGGAAAGAAATGCAGGG
>JBFMEJ010000226.1:2158-3616 GCA_040753275.1 Bacillota bacterium | reverse complement strand
CGGGCGGGGCAAATTCTTCCGCCTATACCGTCCGTCCGGGGGACACGCTTTATTTAATCGGGAGTTATTTCGGCGTCAGTTATTCAGATATCATGCTGGCTAACGGGCTGACGTCGACAATGATTTACCCCGGTCAGAGGCTGGTTATCCCTGCTTCGCCGGCGGGTTCCGGGGGGACAGGCCCCGGCCAGGTGAGCAGGGGCGGCGTTCTGCCCGGGCGCGTTCCTTACGTCCGGTCGGATTTTGATTTGCTGGCGCGGCTGATTACGGCCGAGGCGGATTCGGAATCTTTCCTCACCAAAGTGGCGGTGGGAGCCGTCGTTTTAAACCGGGTTTTAAGCCCCCTTTTTCCTGATACCATTCCGGAGGTAATCTACCAGGTCGATGAAGTCGGCGCCTACCAGTTTGAGCCGGTGTTAAACGGCTGGATTAACGTTCCCCCCAGCGAGGAAGCCCGGCGGGCGGCGCAGGCGGCCTTAAACGGCCTGGACCCGACCAACGGGGCCCTCTTCTTCTTTGAATCCTGGGTGCCCAATCCTTTTTTACGGTCGCGTCCGGTAAGCACGATTTTGGATAGCTTTACCTTTACGTACTGATCATTTCCAGCCTTCTCATTTCCAACCTCCCCTGAGCCGTCCGGCCGGGGAGGTTTATTTTCTTTTGGCGTCTTTTCCGATCCCGAGCAGGCCCAGGAAGAAAAGCCCGCCGGCGTAACCGGCCAGGGTGTCCGTGGGGTAGTGGACGCCAAGGTAGATGCGGGTAAAACCCAAAAGAGCAACGAAGAGGCAGGCGAGGACGAAGATTGCCCATTTTCCCGCCGGCCGGCCCCCCGGACGGGAAGGAAGTCGGTCGATCAGCAGACCGGCCAGAAAACCGAAGAAAAGTGCACCCATAAAGGCGTGGCCGCTGGGAAAGCTGTAGCCGGTTTCCGGAATCAGGGGGCAAAAATCGGGCCGCGGCCGGGCGATGAGCAGTTTTAAGCCGTCCATGACAAACCAGGCGACGAGCATGGCGAGGGGGAAGACCAGGCGGTACCGGCTCTTTTGCCAAAAGAGGATAACGGTGACAATGGCCGTCGCGGGGAACAGGAAATATTTGGTGCCGAAAAAAGTCACCGTTTTCATGAACGCGGTCAGGGCGTGGGTACGCAGCCCGGAAGCGGCGATCACGGTGCGCTGGTCCAGTTCCTGGACGGCGGCAGTTTGAATGGCCAGCAGCAAAAGAAAAAAAGCAATTGCACCGGTCAGGGGGATTAAATGCCGGCGGCCGATGGTTCTTCATCCTTTCTGTAAACAATCTTTTTACTATCATATTTCGCCTTGAATTTTTAGATACCTTTTAAATTGACATTAGGCGGCCTGAAATGTATAATGTAGTAAAGTTAACCATAGTGTTAACTTTTTAAGTTTTTCCTTAAACTGAATGATTGGTCATTCATTTAAGGGAAAAGTTAAAATT
>JBFMEJ010000226.1:0-2148 GCA_040753275.1 Bacillota bacterium | reverse complement strand
GGGCTTAAAAGAAAAAGTGGCCCGGCCGCCGGAAATGCAGGGAATAACCGCCGTTTACCAGTTCGTTTTGGAGGGTGAGGACGGCGGCAGCTACTACCTTGCCTTTACGGACGGCGCCGGCGTAATTTCCGAAGGAACGGCGGAGAACCCCAACATCACCATTACCATGACGGCTTCCGATTTCAAAAGCCTGGTGGCGGGAAACCTTAACGCCATGTCCGCGTTCATGAGCGGAAAATTAAAAATTAAAGGCGACATGATGCTGGCCATGAAGCTGCAAAGTCTTTTAGGGTAAACCTTTTTGGAAAAGGCAAAGCGGTTGCGCCCCTCACGCGTAACGAAGCATTGGTTTTGCATTGGTTTGGGGACGGCAGAGTAATGCCCGGAGGGGGCGGAAGACAGCCTTTCCGCCTGCCGAGGGCATTCTTCCTTAGGAGGAGAAAAATTGAACCAGTTTTATCTGGGAGCCGGGCTGGTCATCTTCTCGGCAGTGGGTTTTAGCTTCATGCCCATTTTAGCCTTATTTGCCTACCGGGGCGGAATGAACGTCTCCACTCGTTTCCTGAATTTACTCTTGCTAAAAATCCGTTTCGGTGTTAAAATATTAAAGCAAGCGGCAAATCAAGATAAATGGGCGCGTAGCTCAGTGGGAGAGCGCTTGACTCACATTCAAGAGGTCGCAGGTTCAATCCCTGCCGCGCCCACCAGGAATATCAAGGCTTTCGGGGTTTAAGAGTTTACCCTTAAAAGCAAATTTACCCTTACCTTACCCTTACCAGAAATAAACCCGGTTTAACCGGGTTGCCTCTTTCTCTGGGAAAGGATATTATTAATCCTGGTTTGCAATCAGGTTTGAAAGCAGGGGTTATCCATGCAACGCAGGTTTAAAGTAATCCTGGATTGGAATGAAGACGGGGGAGGATATACTGTTACCGTTCCGGCTTTACCCGGGTGTGTAACCCAGGGTGATACCATCGAAGAATCATTAGAGAGGGCACAAGAGGCCATAGAAGGCTTTATTGAAGCACTAAAAATTATCGGTGAACCAATCCCTGAAAGCGATGTTGAAATTGCCGAAGTGCAGGTAAATGTTTCATGACTCGCCTACCCAGGGTAACTGCCAAAGAAGTTTTCAACGTCTTAAGAAGAAACGGTTTTGAAGTTATCAGAACCAGTGGCAGTCATCACTTTTTGCATCGTCCAGGAAGCGGGATAGTTACCATATCAATTCATCCGGGTGAAATTATTAAGCCAAAAACGCTGAAGTCTATTTTAAAACAAGCGGACCTTACAATTGAAGAGTTGATTGATTTACTATAAGAAAAGTCATTTTTACGACAATGATACCCGCTAGACCTTGCGGGACGTGGTTTAGCGGGTTCGGTTTTTACGACAATCATACGAACCCGGTCAGTTTAAGCTGACGGGTTCTATTTTGTTTAAAAGGATAATGATTCCTTCCCGGTAAACGGGGACCAGGTCAAAAAGGTTGAGCCGGGAGCAGTATTCCAAATCGGCGGCCAGTCCCAGCCGGAGAAGTTTTTGCCCGTGCCGGGAGTCGTGGAAAGCCCGGAAAAGGCTGCCGCCGTACCACAGGGCAAGGCGGTAGACAGCCATTGCCGAATCAGAAAGGTTTACCGAGAAGGTTTCCGGTTCGATTTGCCTTGCCGGCTCGGGATTGCGGGGATGTCCGGGTCCGGGGCGTTTTTCAGGCCGGCTTTTGTGGTTTTCGCCGCGGGCGAGCGGCAACATTTCCCTGATTACCGTCCCCGCCGCCAGAGCATCTTCTAAAGAAAAGTCCCCGTTCGTCCCGGCGCAGACCAGCGCCGCGTCGGCCTGAAGGCGCTGCAGTTCACGGGCTACGGCGCGGGCGTTGAGCAGGCTGCCGACAAACACAGCGGATGCATCCCGCGCGGCCCGGCGGATGGCCCGGGTGCCGTTGGTCGTGGTCAGCACCAGGACTTTGCCTGTAACCACTTCCGGCGTGTATTCCAGAGGCGAATTTCCATGGGGAAAACCGGGCACGCGCTCGCCGCCGCGCTCTCCGCCCAGCAAGACGTTTTCAGTAGGTTCTTTAAGGGAGCGCGCGATTTCCTCCGCTTCCACAATTTCTTCCGCCGGGATTACCGCCCGGCAGCCGTTGGCCAG